>NZ_JAJAPB010000001.1:300000-423384 GCF_026226615.1 Geovibrio ferrireducens | reverse complement strand
TGACCGTGTTTTACGTCACTGCGAGGAGCGTCAGCAACGAAGCAGTCTAAAGCTACCCTTCCTGTTGCGTCATCCAGAGCGGAAGCAAGGCTTCCCAACACCATGTCACGGCGTTAGAGATTGCTTCACTTCGTTCGCAATGACCGTGTTTCACGTCACTGCGAGGAGCGTCAGCAACGAAGCAGTCTAAAGCTACCCTTCCCGTTGCGTCATCCTGAGCGGAAGCAAGGCATCCCAACACCTTCGCACGGCGTTAGAGATTGCTTCACTTCGTTCGCAATGACCGTGTTTTACGTCACTGCGAGGAGCGTCAGCAACGAAGCAGTCTAAAGCTATACTTCCCGTTGCGTCATCCTGAGCGGAAGCAAGGCTTCCCAACACCATCGCACGGCGTTAGAGATTGCTTCACTTCGTTCGCAATGACCATGTTTTACGTCACTGCGAGGAGCGTCAGCAACCCTCTATCTCTTTTTCGCCGCTGTATTTTGCGTGACCCTGTCAAGGATCATGGCTATTATCACCACCGCTATACCTGCTTCAAAGCCTCTGCCCATCCAAAGCCGCTGGATGGCTCTCCACACTTCTCCGCCAAGTCCGCCTGCGCCTATCATTGAGGCGATGACCACCATTGAGAGCGCCAGCATTATTGTCTGGTTCACTCCCGCCATTATGGTGGGCATAGCAAGGGGAAGCTGAAGCTTGAAGAGCTTCTGTTTTTTTGTGGAGCCGAAAGCATCCGCCGCTTCTATGAGCTCCGCCGGAACCTGACTTATACCCAGACAGGTGAGCCTGATAGCCGGGGGCATGGCGAAAACCACTGTGGTAAAAATGGCGGAAACAGGCCCAAGACCGAAAAACGGAATGGCAGGGATAAGATAAACGAAGGCGGGCATGGTCTGCATAAAGTCAAGCAGAGGCATGAGCACCCTCTTAAAAGGGCTGTAGAGCGCTGCTGCAATCCCCAGAGGTACACCCGCCAGAACCGAAACAAATGTTGCTGACAGAACCAGGGCGAGGGTTGAGATTGTGGCATCCCACAGTCCGAGATTGAGTATGAACAGAAGTCCCGCCGCACTGCCTATGGCTATCCTGCGTCCGGAAAACCTGAACAGGAGCCCGCATACAACAGCTATGAATACCACAGGATGGAAAAATAGCATTCCGTCTATGAGGTGCTCAAGAGCCGTTTCGGTAATATCCGACACTGCCCTTGTGAAGCCGGAGAAATGCTCAGTGGTGAAATCTATAAACTTTTCTATCATCTCCCCAAGGGGAAACTTAGGTATACTATCCATTGCCCGCTCCTCCTTCCGATGACAGTGCGGAAAGGAGAGAACCCCTCACAACAGCGCCTTTCAGCACGCCTTTTTCATCAACCACTGCTATGGGGAACTTTGAAGCGGAAAACAGGCTGCTGATATTTTCATCCGGCAGAACGCTTACCACTTCCCTGTCCAGAACTTCTTCCAGGGTCTTGTGGTTCAGTTCGGAGGCTTTGCGCACATCACGCACATGGACTATGCCCATGAACTGCCGCTCCCTGTTCACCACCATCACAGAGGATATGCCCTCCTCCTTCATCTTGAGCAGGGCTGATTTCGGGCCGTCCTTAGGGTAGGTGACGGCAAGCGGTTTCACCATAACGCTTGAAACCGTGAGAACCTTGGAAAGATCCACATTCTCCACAAATTTTTCCACATACATGTTTGCGGGGTTTGTGAGTATCTCCTCAGGTTCTCCTATCTGCACCACACGTCCGTCCTTCATGAGGACAATCCTGTCCCCCAGTTTAAGCGCCTCATCCAGATCGTGAGTGATGAAAACTATTGTTTTGTTCACCCTTGCCTGAAGAGAGAGCAGTTCATCCTGCATCTCACGCTTTATCAGCGGGTCGAGGGCGCTGAATGCCTCGTCCATCAGAAGAATATCAGGCTCAACGGCAAGGGCTCTTGCCAGTCCCACCCTCTGCTGCATACCGCCGCTGAGGTTTTCGGGGTAATAGTCCTCCCAGCCTTTTAAGCCAACCAGCTCAAGGGCATCCGCCGCACGCTTAAACCTCTCCTCCCTCGGAACGTTCTGCACCTCAAGACCGTAAGCCGCATTTTCAATAACACTTTTATGGGGAAACAGGGCGAAACGCTGGAAAACCATGCCGAACTTCCTTGAACGGAGCTCGCGCAGTTCATCTTTATTAAGGCGGGTAATCTCCTGCCCGTCCACGGTGACAGTGCCCTCTGTCGGCTCTATGAGCCTGTTGATGCAGCGGATCAGTGTTGACTTGCCCGAACCGGACAGCCCCATAACAACAAGTATCTCCCCCTCCTTCACGGAGAAAGAAACATTGTCAAGCCCCACGGCAGTGCCGTGCTTCTTCATAATCTCCTCTTTTCTCATGCCTTTTTTCATGTCATTAATGGCATGAGGGGCGTGTTCGCCGAAGAGCTTATAAAGGTTTTTGACCTCAATTTTGCACATAATACCTTATCCTTATCGAATATGAATAACTGAATATTGGTTATAGTTATATTTGATATATAAAGTATTTTTACATGACAGATCAAGTCTTTTATTTGTCTGATGGCGAAAATATCCTTATTTACAAGACTGATATGAAATCACAAAAACAGGCTGACAAACCGGATTTTTCTATTAAGGAATTTTTTGAGAACCCTTCCCCCTCAAAACGAAGAGGAAGGGCTCATAGGAGAAATTTATGAGGTCAGTTTTGTCTGCCGCTTATGAAGCGGAGAGTTTCTTTCTTTCTGTTATCCGGACAGGTGTCAATACAGTCGCCGCAGTTATGGCAGAGCAGGCTGCTTCCGTCAGTCACCGGGTCAAGCCCCATGGGGCAGACCTTTCTGCATGAACCGCACATGGAACAGCCGTCCGCAGTTCTTTTCAGGTGCATTCCCCTTTCCGACTTGAAAAGTGAAAGGAAAGTCCCTGTGGGGCAGAAAAGCCTGCACCAGAAGAAAGGGAAAAGCACGAACTCGGCAATTATCAGCGCGAGGATAAACACCAGCTCAAACGTGACATAATGGAACTTCACCAGCACCAGCGCCTGTGACGAGATGACACCCGGAGCCGATATAAGGTTCAGCAGCGGAATGCCCGCAATTCCTGCAAGGGTGATAAAACACACGAGAATAATAAGCCTCATGTTTTCCGTACGCCTTTTTACGGCTGGGGAATAAACCGGAAAGCTCTTCTTCATTTTAAGCTTTTTCTTAATGAAGCTTACGCCCTCTGCCATGAGGTGATAAGGGCACATCCATGAACACCACACACGCCCCGCCAGCAGCATAAGCAGTATAGGTATCACCACCGAGAGCGCCATATAAACATTCACCGATTTTGATGACATCGCCGCCTGAAAAACCGCTATCGGATCAGCCGCCGCCGCGCTCCCCACATCAAGGGAGTAGAATGTCCCCTTGATGAAATATATCTCCATGATGTTCAGAAGCGGAATGATGAACATCATCAGGAAGACCGCCGTCTGCACCGTCCGTCTGTATCTTTTGATTTTACTCTGTCCAGCCATCTATCTTATCCGTTGTTTCATAATCAAATTTGAACTCAGGCTTTTCGCCTGCCGAATCTATGCTCATTTTTTTCTTTATAGCATCATCTCCGCTGTAGCCTTCGGCTTCCTCAACCTTTTTGAAGTTCTTGCGGGAGCGCTGATAGTAAAGACCTGCCAAGTCCTCGTTCCCCATTCCGGTCGGGATAATGCTGATCGATTTCGGTTCGGTGGGGCATTTCTCAACGCAGATTCCGCAGCCGGTGCACTTATTGGTTATAACAGGCAGGAGAAACTGCTCCATTATTATGGCCTCGTCTGTGTATGGGCAGGTGTTGTAGCAGGTGGAGCAGATTGTGGCGAACCCTTTGGTTCCGCCCATGTTTTCATCTTTTACGTACAGATAATTAAGGCATTTGTCCTGCTCTATGTAGGCAAGCCCCATGCGCACCTTTTCAGGCTCCTTCAGCTTGGGGTCCAGCGCTCCTGTCGGGCAGACGGAGGGGCAGAGCATGCAGAGATAGCAGGCTCTCTCATCAGCATAAACATAAGGGGTTCCGATCTGGAGTCTGTCGAAGAGATCCGCCCTTTTAACTGATTCGTAAGGACAGACCTCAATACATCGTGCGCAGCGTATGCAGAGTTCCATAAACTTCTCCTCCTCCACTGCGCCGGGGGGACGGAGTCTGTTTCTTTTGAAGTAACCCTTGAAGGGGTTTTTATTAAGGTAGTTCTTAACTTTTTCCCTCAGACTCATACAGCTTTGCCGTTCTTGTTCCTTGCACTTTTGAAAAACTGACCCAGATCCGGATTTTCATTCCCTTCTGCAAGAAGTTTCTCAGTCTCCTCACCGAAATACATGTAGTGATGGGCTATGTCTTTAATTGTGCTGTCCTTCTTGAGTGTCTCAGTGAGGTTCTCAAGTTCCTTGCTGTCTGTTGATTCTATGGATACAACCGCATTTTGGCCGTCTTCGGAAAAGGAGTGGATCTCCACCTGCGGAAAGGTCTTAAGCATTTCGAGGGCTGTTTCTTTTTTTCCTTCGGCGAATGTGATGATGCTGCCTGTGAATATCATAATAAACTCCTTAAATAGCAGGATCCGCCCCCGGTAAAAGAGGCGGATCCGAAGAGATGGAGGTTAAGCGAAGGGAGCGTTAACATCACTGATTATGTATTTATCAGCAACGTCTTTCGGTCCGCTTATTTTGTTAATGCGCACTGCGGCAACTTTGTACTCCGGCTCTTTTGAATCCGGGTCGACCACGTCGTTGCACACAAAGTTAATCATTCTTGCCATTGCCTGGTCATGCCAAGGAACAAAGGCCACTCCGGGGAGAGTCCCTTTCGTAATTCTTGCGGGCATAGAACTTTTGCCCCTTCTGCTCACTATCTCCACCATGTCCCCTGCGGTTATACCGAGCTGTTTTGCATCATCCGGATGCAGTTCTATATATGCGTTCGGGTGAGTTCTTGCTATTTCGGGAATACGCATTGTCATTGTTCCCGTGTGCCACTGCTCCACAACCCTTCCTGTGGTGAGGAAGAACGGGAAATCCTTGTCAGGCATTTCACCGGGACCTTCATAGGGGCGCAGGAAAAGGTTCAGCTTGCCTTCCTTCTTCGCATCCGCATAGAAGTAAACCTGAGCGCTGTCAGGAATATTGCCTTTCTCAGCCGGATGCTCGAACATAGGGTCAAGCCCTCTGACATAGCGCCTTTCGGTTCCGGGGTGATCCACTGACGGGCAGGGCCACTGGAGACCGGCTTTCTCTTTTTTAAGCCTGTCGTATGTTGCGCCCCAAAGAGTGTGTTCAGTGTCCTTAGTCACAGCTATGTAGTCTTCCCATGCCTGCTGATTTGCTTTCATGGAGTCATTGCCGTTCCAGGGAATAAGCTTTTCATAGCCCATTCTTTTAGCTATCTGGGCGATTATCCAGAGGTCTGGTTTTGCCTGTCCGATCGGCTCAACGGCTTTTTCAGTAAGCTGGCTTCTGCGTTCGGAGCAGCCGAATACGCCGCCTTTTTCATAGAGGAACGCGGCAGGGAGTATAACGTCTGCGAGCTGAGTTGTTCTGGTGGGGAAAATATCCAGAACCACCAAAAAGCTGTCCTGCATCCCCTTAATGTATTTATTCAGGTTGGGCAGAGACTGGGCAGGGTTTGTGGTGCTCACCAGCATCCCTTTTATGGGTTTTTCCGCATCGCTTTCAGCGCCGAGTTTTTCAAACATCAGCATAGTGTGGAAGCCCGGCTTGGGGTCAATTGTCCCTTCGGGTATTTTCCATGATCTTTCCACGTGAGCGCGCCATTTATCATTCGCCACAGGTTTTGTTCCGGGCAGAAGGTGGGAAAGGGCGCCTGTTTCACGCACACCGCCGCAGGCATTGGGCTGACCTGTAAGCGAGAAGGAATCCGCGCCGGGTTTACCCATGTTGCCCGTAACTATGTGGAGGTTGTGAACAAGGTTGTTCGCCCAGAGACCTCTTTTACGCTGGTTAAGACCCATGCACCACATTGACATGGTGGCGCCGCTTGTGGCGAACCATTCAGCAGCCTTTACTATGTGGTCTGCGGGGCATCTGGTGAGTTTTTCCACAGCTTCCGGTGTGAACTGGGCAAGGAATTTTTTGTATTCCTCAAAATCCACAACATCCTTTCCGGTGGTGAAGCGTGCATGCTTCGCTATGAAGTCCCTGTCGTGGAGGTTTTTGGAAATAATCACATTTGCCATGGCATGAAACACCGCAAGGTCAGTGCCCGGATCGTTCGGCAGCCAGAGGTCGGCTATTTTTGATGTGCTGGTTCTTCTGGGTTCGCAGACTATTATCTTCACATCGGGGTTTTTCATCTTATGACGCATTACCCTTCTGTAGATTACAGGGTGGCACTCGCTCATGTTTGAACCCGTGATGAAGATGCACTTTGAGCTTTCTATATCAGAGTAGCTGCCCATAGGCTCATCAGAGCCGAAGGTTGAGATATAGCCCGCAACGGCTGAGGCCATGCAGAGTCTGGGGTTTCCTTCCACCATGTTGCTGCGGAAGCCGCCTTTCCAGAGCTTGTTGAATGTATATGTTTCCTCAGTGGTGCACTGGCCGCTGCCGTAGTATGCCACTGAGTCTTTGCCGTATTTTTCATGGAATGATTTGAATTTTTTTGCCACAAGGTCAAGAGCCTCGTTCCATGAGGTTTCCTTAAACTTGCCGTCCTTCTGGCGGACGAGGGGCATTTTGAGTCTGTCAGGGTGGTACATGCATTTGAATGCAAGGAACCCTTTTACACAAAGGAACCCGAAGTTTGTTTTCGCATCGGGGTTACCCTTTATCGCAACCGCTTTGCCGTTTTTAACGCCTACGTAAACGCCGCAGCCTGTTCCGCAGAAACGGCATGCGCCTTTTACCCATTTATCAACATCAACTTTTTCTTCCGCCTGAACGGATGCGGGGAAAGAGATTCCCGCCGCTGCCGCGGCGCTTGCTGCGGCTGTAAGCTTTATAAAATTACGCCTTGAAACGTTCATAATAAATCTCCGTTATTTGTAATCTTTCTGTTTATGTACGGTGAAGGTATGGGCCGGGTGGCACATGGCGCATGATTTATCCGCCATAAAATTGTTTTCCACCTGCTTGGCGTGACATCCCCGACAGGTGTCATTCGCAGGCACTTTTTTGAAATTAAACTCATCACCGTGACACACTCCGCATTTAACACCTGTAAAACCGTGCGCACTCTCATCCCACTGTTTGACCGCATCGGGAGTCACCTCAACATGGCACTCCATACAGTCCTTGTTCCCTATCTCCTCCGGGTGCTTATCCGCATAAACAGCGAACGCCGTGAGGAATAACGTCAGCGCAATGAAGCCGACCTTAATAAAATTAAACATTCTGGACCTCCTGATGTTTACTCTGCTATAACTATAGATCCAAGAATGTTAAGGGGGTTTTAATCTTGTGTATCGGCTGTTAAGTTTGCAAAGCAGTTCCTTTACATTCTTTAAGCCCTAGTAAGCCAGTATGTTTTTGCTGAAAAAAGACAATTTACGTCGTGAAGAAAATGAACGGTGTTTGCGGGAGAAGTTTAATAAAACTATATTTAAGAAAATTACAAAATGTTCCGGCGCTTCTTTCTCAGTTTTTCCCTATCCTCCCGGAGACAACACAGTTGCGCCCCTCTTTTTTAGCCTGATAAAGTGCCTGATCCGCCGCCCTCATCATCACACTCTCTGTTGACTGCTCCTCATATTCTGTAACCCCTATGCTGCATGTGACGCTGCCCACTATCATGAACTCGTGCGCAGCAAAGGCCATACGGAGCTTTTCCGCAAGCCTCACAGCGCCGTCAAGCTCTGTTTCCGGGCAAATAATAAGAAACTCCTCACCGCCCCAGCGGCCTATGGTATCGGTTTTCCGTATATTTTTTCTCAGCACGTCGGCCGCCTCACGGAGAACCACATCCCCTGTCTGGTGGCCGTAGCTGTCGTTTATCGACTTGAAGCCGTCAACATCTATAAGAATAACTGAAAGCGGGCAGCCGTAACGCTCGCACCTTTCAAGCTCCTTCCTGAAAACCGCGTCCAGCCTGAGCCTGTTGTAAAGCCCGGTGAGAGGGTCAGTCACGGAGAGCTTTTCCATCTGCTTTTTCACAGTTATGTCAGTGCTCACCGCGGTGTAGCCGTTTATTCTGCCGCTTTTGCCGTATGTGGGCGATATGGTTACTGAAACCCAGTAAGCATTCCCTTTACCGCTGCGGTTTTTCAGTTCGCCTTTCCAGACATTGCCCCATGCTATGGTCTCCCAGAGGTCTTTGTAAACCGCCTTATCCATATCGGGGTGCGAGATTATGCTGTGTGTGCGGCCTATGAGTTCCTCACGGGGGAGCTCCGCCACACCGCAGAACGCATCACTGACATACAGAATCCTTCCGTTCAGATCCGTTCTTGAGATTATTACGTTCTTATCAACAATTTCTGTATATTCCGAGAGCATGCGGTTCATTCTGTCCAGCGCAAGCTGGGCATTCTTTATGTCGGTGACATCCTGAAGAGTGCCTATCAGAGCCACAGGCACACCGTTCTCACCCGTTATCACGCTGCCTCGGATATGCACATGCCTGTGCTCCTCTCCGGGGATGTTGAGTATATGCTCCTCGCTGAAAGCCTTCTTGTCCTTCAAGGCCTTATCTATCACAGCCTTTATCCTTTCCCTGTCCCTTTTGCCGACAAACTCAAGGAAAAGCTCAAAGGAAGGAAGCACACTGCCGCTCTCAAGCCCCAGAATCCGGTAGTGCTCATCCGACCACACCATACGCCCCGTGCCCATTTCATAACGCCAGCTTCCTATCTTTGCCAGCGCCTGCGCATCGTCCAGATCTTTCTTTGCCCTGTGAACCTCTTCGGCGTTGTTCATCAGCATACGCTGGAGCGACTTCATCTCTGTGACATCTGCAAATGCCCCTATGACTCCCGCCGGTTCACCCGCGGAATTTTTAAAGGCTCGTTTATAGATTATCACCTTCCTTCTGCTGCCCCGCAGGGTGGTGAGATCAACTTCGTATTCATGCATCCGCCCTGTATCCTCAAGGGCAAGCTTGTCATAGCTGCTCTGAATATCGGACTGCTTTGGATCAAGGAAGCTGAAATCGCGCTGACCTATAATCTCATTCTTTGACTGCGCACCCATAAATTCCAGAAAGCGCTGATTACAGCCTATATATTTCAGGCTCCGGTCTTTGTAAAACACCGGAACGGGGAGATTTTCCAGCAGAACCTCAAGGAACCTGCCGTTGTCATCCAGCTTTATCTCAAGCAGCTTTCTGTCCGTAATGTCTATATGGAGCCCCACAGCCCGCAGAGGTTTTCCGTCCTCGCTGAAAACTGTTTTGGCAAATGAGCTGACCCATCTGTACGAGCCGTCCTTACACTTCATCCTGAACTCACATGCAAGGCGCTCAGACTCACCGGAAAGCATTCTGGCCACTTCATCGGCAGCCTTCTCCCTGTCCTCCGCATGGATGAGATCCCTCCATGACTGGGCGTAGCCTTTGATCTCCTTCTCATCGTAGCCGAGCATAGACTTCCATTCCGCCGAAAAGAAAACCTCATCGCTCTGGAGATTCCAGTCCCACAGACCTATTCCGGAGGCATCAACAGCAAGCTTATACCTGTTCATTGTTTTTCTGAGCTCATCCATTTCAGCGTAAAGATCCGTTATATCGCATATATAACCCTGAAACCGGAGCGCTTTGCCTTTTTCATCCCTGATTATCTTGGTTGAATCAAAAACCCATCTTACGCGGCCGTCTTTGGCTATTATCCTGTACGGCTCATGGGTAAAGCTCTGTACACCGCTCTCAACAGCACTTTTGACTTCGCTTATAACCCTGCCGAGATCCTCGCTGTGCACAGCTGACACATATTTCACCGAACCCGAACAAAACTCCTCCGGGCTGTAGCCGAAAACACGCCTGACATTGCCTGTGCAGAATGTCACATCCCAGTTGAGTGTGTTGCTCCAGCGGAAAATTACCGTAAAACCCTCGTCAAACAGTGAGTACAGGCTGTCCAGCTCCCTGTTCCTCTCGCTGTAGTAGCTGAGGAAGCTCTCAAAGCCTTTGCGCATTATCAGGTAAATAATTATGAAAAGCAGAACGGAAATGGCAAAGAAAAAGAATGTTTTCTCCGCGATAACAAGGCGTGCCTCGGTCACATCATAAAACGCCCTGAGCACTGCGGCATCCTGCCCTCTGAAATTCTTGAATACAGTGCCCCGACATACCGCATAGTATCTTGAATTAAACTCTATTATCTTCCTGTCAGTATCGGCAAACTCCTCCACAAGAGGCGCACTGTCTCCGCCTGAATGGTATATCCGTCCTGCGCTTCCCTCTGCCGCCGGGTCAAGGCTGCTTTTGGCAACGCTTATATAAGGAATGAGCTCCGGCATGAACTCCCTTATGGTTTCATAGAAGTACTGCGGATCTATCCCCGCCTCTATGCTGCCCAGATGCCTGCCTTTACTGTCTATCACAGGCCTTATTATCCGGTAGTAAAGCCCTCCCGCGCCGACCTCAAAGCCGTAAACAGGGCGCAGACCGGAGTTTACCTCCATCACGGAATCACGGTAGGAGTTCAGGCTGTCACCGAATTTATCCTGCATGTGCATCCGCACAAACGAATGGGACTCCTGAGTGTGGACATGAAGAATATAGAGATAGGGATTATTTCTTTGGAGCGATTCATATTTCGGCGTAAGTATTTTTATGATCCTTTCGCGGTCACCGTCCGCCAAGGCTGCGGTAAACTCTTCGGAATCGGCAATCTCGGAAAGGCGGGCAAGGTAAACCTTTGTAAGTCTTTTAAGATGAGCTTCAAAAAGCAGAACCATCTTTTTATCGGCTTCAGTCACTTTTGCCTGAAGAACACTTTTCTGTTCGTAATAGAGCAGGGCGGAAAAAATAAGCGCGAAGAAAGCCAGAACCGATGCAAGGAGAATAGCTGTTTTTTTTCTTATGCTGCTGATGGATTTAACCATATAACCGCCCGGCCGCGGGGCGGTGCGTGCATCAGCCCCGAAGTTTTATGATAAAAGAAGCCCCATCGGAAACCTTTTCAGCATGTACAGAGCCGCTGAAGCATCTGTCGGCTATATCTGAGGCCATGTAGAGCCCCAGACCTCTGCCGGAGCCGCAGCCTTTGGTGGAAAAGTACGGTTCAAACAGTCTGCTGAAATCATCATTCTTAATGCCGGTTCCGTTGTCGGCAATTCTTATACAGTAATACCCCTCCGAGCGAAAATATTCAATATCCACATGAGATAAAATCTTCTTTTCACGGAGTTTTCTCTCAAGTACAGACTCAATGGCGTTTGTGATGAAGAACGAAATGAGGTGGCGGAACTCGCCCAGATCCCCTTTTATCCGCATCGCCTTTCCGTCCAGGCATCCGAAACTGCATGAATCGAACCGGCCGCACTCATAAACCGGGCCCGCAAGATTAAGAGTTTCCGGCTGTACGGTGTCCAGCCCTCTTCTTATGGTCAGCCTTATGCCTTTCTCGTGCAGATAGGGCTCGTATATCTCTGCCGTCTCCACCAGAGCCTCACAGAGGTCAAACAGTGCTGACTGCTCTGTCCTTGCGAAAGTTTTGGTGAAGCTGTCAATTGTGCCCGACAGCTTGATCACGGAAGCAAGGGTTTCATTCACCAGTTCATTATCATCCTCATTCAGGTCGTAGGAATCCTGAATATGCTGCACAGTGGCGCAGAACGAGTTCATAGGCTGACGCCAGTGGTGGGCTATTGAGCGCAGAACTTCGGCCATGTTGTTCAGCCTTGTCTGTTTGGCTACTGCGGCCTCGCTCTCCTCTCTTTTCCTTATTTCTATGTTCAGTTCATCTACCTTTTCCGCCAGCGCATTGTCCGCCTTCTCCAGCTTTCTCTGCAAAAAATATATCACAGCAACAGCGAGCAGACCGAGGGTAATCATCAGAAGCACAGTCCATGTATTTTTCGCGATGTGCCCACTGCGCAGTACATCCAGATTCCGCACTATGGTGAGTCCGCCAAGAATATCGCCCGGAACATAACCTTCATGACATTGAAGACACGCCGCCTGAACAACCAGCGGCGCGGCATATTTTATGTAGTGCGACCCGTTTTCCTCCGCCCATATATAATATTCGCCTGTTCCTTTGTCAAAACTGTCCAGCGCTGCCTCCTCCCATGGAAGAGGAGCGTTTTCCGGCCGGAGGGGATTTCTTCCCGTGAGCTTGATTTTTATATTTATCCTGCGGTTGATTATCTCTCCGATCTGTCTGGTCATATAAGCAGGGTTAACCATTGTAAGAAGCTGGCCGTCCTCAGTGCGCACATCTCTGTTATCCACTGTCAGGTAAGGGTTCGGCGGGCAGTCCTCACTCACGGGGGCATATATCCAGCCGAGCATGGCATTCCACTGTCTGGTGGCAATAAGAATATCGTATATCTGCTTTGTCTGCGCGAGGGCAGTATTTCTGAACACAGCCCTGCCGCGGTACAGCTCAAAGAGACATACGGAAATAACAAAAAAGGCTATGACCAAAACAGGGATAAGGTATTTAGGCTTCATAGTCCGACCCCTATTGTGTATAAATTTTTTAGCAGGAAGAGCTTTCAGAGGAAAAAAATCAGATGCGGCAGACCTTGTTCCTGCCTGTATTTTTTGCCTGATAAAGAGCCTTATCAGCACGAAACAGCAGGCTGTCCGGCGTGTCCTGTTCTTCTGCCTGAGCTACACCCAGACTAACGGTTATCTGTCTGCTGTCTTTGGTTTCGAGGCATGCCACTGAGCTTTTTATCCTTTCACCCAGCCTGACGGCATCCTCAGCCGCCGTTTCCGGGCAGAGAACCAGAAACTCCTCTCCGCCCCAGCGCCCGGCAATGTCTGAGCTGCGCAGTGTTCTCCTGAGCGCCGCAGCTATCTCCGTCAGCACTCTGTCGCCTTCCAGATGACCAAGCTTATCGTTTACCTGCTTAAAGTGGTCTACATCAAACATTATAACAGAAAAAGGCCGCCTGTACCTTCTTGAACGCTCAAACTCCGAATAATATCCGGAATCTATCATGGTTCTGTTGTACAGCCCGGTCAGCATATCTGTCTGTGATACCTTTTCCAGCCTTTTGTTGAGTTCCCTAAGCTTTAAGTTTGAACGTATAAAAATAAGGAACAGCACCGCAGCCACAGCAAAAATTTTGAGCAGAAGCTTATAGTTTGCTGGGGTATGAACATTTATGGAGACGTGACGGTTGATTATCTCCTCACGCTCAGTATTGCTTATTGTCGCTATTCCTTTGTTGAGAATGCCCGCAAGAAGCGGCTTATCCTTAGCCACTCCCATGCGGAGGTAATTTTTATACCCCGGCAGCCTGCCGGATATTTTCAGGTTAAAGAGCCCCTGCTTTTTTATGGTATATGCCGCCACAATGAGAGAGCGCATTGTCATATCCGCCTTGCGGTCGGAAACCATGTTGAAGGCGCCTATCTCGGAATCGGTGATGATTATTTTCAGGTTGGGGTAATCCCTGCGGATAAGCTCCTCCATCGCTGTTCCCTTCGGGAAAACTATGGTTTCATCAGGCAGATCGGCAGGGTCTGCTATGAAGGAGTGCTCCTCGCGGGTTATGAATACGTTGGAATCTGTGAAATGAGGCTCGGTGAAAATCAGCCACTCTTCCCGCTGGGGGGTGCTGTTCAGAAAGCTGAGCGCATCGCATCCGCCGCTTTTTGAGAGGGCAAGGCTCTCATCCCAGTCTTTCGTGGGGACAAGGACAAACTTTATGCCTGTTCGGCTGCTTATAAGCGCAAGGAGATCCGCCGCTATGCCCTCATGTTTCCCTTCCTCGTTTATCCGCTCGAAAGGAACCCAGTCAGGATCAACACAAAGACGCACTTCGGGGTTGTTTTTTATGTACTCCACTTCCGCAGAGGTAAATTCCAAGGCAAAAGCAGGGGAGCAGACGGACAGAAGGAGGATCAACAGCAGGAATCGTTTAAACACAGCGGCCTCGGCAATGAACTGCACCGACAGAAAAATTCGGACGGCGTAAATCTTGTATATGGTTAAAAAATACACCGTTTATGAATAATTGTCAATTGAGGCTGGGGAATTGGGGAGCAAAGATAAAGTTATTGAGACATAGAGCCGACAGACAGTTCTAACTCTGTCCGCTTTGCAGTCTTTTAAATATTTCTTTATATACTTCTAAATTTTCTCTCTTCCCGATGCCGACAACAAACACCAGAAGCTCATCATCTATTACCTGATAGACGATTCTGACCTGCTTTTTATGGACATAGAGCTTATAACAGCCGTTCAGATCAATTCCTGCCTTGCTTCCCAGTGATTCGCCTTTGAAAGGATTGCTCCGAAGAGCCTGAAGCTGTTTAGCCACCAGTTTCTTTATGCTGCCGTCAAGCCTCCCTATATCCTCAACAGCTTTTTCAGAAAGAGAAACATTGTACGTGCTACTCATCTTCTAAGCCCAGTCTTTTCAGTGCCTCGTCCAAAGGAACCTTTTCCGAATTTTTTCTTTCCTCAATAAGCTGAGCTATTTCAACATGTTCTGCCAAATCCATGACAGACTTCATAAGTTCGTATTCCTGTACAGGGAGTACAATCATCTCTGGATTATTGTTTCTCAGCACCACAACGCGGTTTTTATCTCTGAGGAGCTCTGCGACTTTATTCATATTTCTTGAAAAGCTGCTGGCACTCATCATTTCATTAAGCTCATACTTTACACCATACATGCTACACCTCTTACAGACAATATTACGCATAATTATGCGTAATTCAATGTAAATATCAATTTAACAATTTATGTTTATTCTGTTGGAGAAAATCACAAACTCAATTTATAATATCGCATGAAAGAAATCGAACTCATAATCAGCAGCCACTTATGTAAATACTGTTATGCAAATTTCAGTGAAAAACAGGTTAACAACAATATTAACAATCACTTTACTGGTTCTCCCTTAATCTTTGGACATGTTAACAATGAAGATAAGATCACAAATGTAAAATCAAAATCTATCTTCGTTCAGCATAACTGTAAGCATTGGCAAGACTATCTTTGAACAAGTAAAACTAATCGTACTGCTCAAACTCATTTCTATACTTTAAAGCTTCTTCAACTTCAATGAACTGGGATAACACAATAAGGGTAAGAAAGCCTCGCAACGGCACAAATTATTCTATTACCAAGCAAAAAATTAGATTTATTTCGTTTAAAAAAGGCTGAGTACCATGCGGAATAAAATCTTTCAATAATATTTCCAGTATTTGCATCAACATAGCTCTTCAGTGAAAAACCTTTAAAACTGCAGCTTTCTATTTGATCAAATACAAGCAATTTAGCACTTTTATCCATTTTGCCAGTTACAGGATTCAACCCCTGCGGAAAAAGAAATAATCCACCATCAAGCTGGTATTTTTTAATAGGCTCATATATATTTGCAGCTCCCTGCAAAGAAGATTTATCCTTTGATTCAATAAAAAGTGCATACGTACAATGCTTACTAGCGTATTTCTGAATTGTACTACAAGTATACTTATCAGTTCTTATATGCCAAAATGTGTGACCTACCTTCTTAATATCATTTGATTTGTTATCGATAATTTGTTCAACAGATTGTCCACTGTGCGTTTTCATTGTACTAATTACGCAGTATTCACTTGCAAGAGCTTCTTTTAATAACGACATCACAGCCTCCAAAGAACTTTATGGTTTGAGTTTAACACAATATGTAAAAAAAGCTATTACCCTTCAAACCCATCCGTCAATGTTTTCAAAAGATTAAGATACCTTGCCTTATCTTTCGTATTACTCTCCAAGCATACTTTCTGCATACGGGCAATAATCCGGCTCAGTTCCTCGTCCTCTTTTATAGACTCTTCAGGGAAAAAGCCAGATATGCTTGTTTCAAGCGCATTGGCGATGTTTTCACAGGTTATCAGAGTCATATTGGACTTTCCGCTTTCAACTTCTGAAAGGGTTGTTACGTGTAAACCTGAACGATACGCAAGCTCTTCCTGAGAAAAACCCTTTTGCAGACGTAATGTTTTTATCCGGCTGCCGACCTGTTTTAACAATTCTGATGCAACTTCTCTTTTTCTGCTCATATATAGACTATATGGCAATAACAGCCCATCACCCATAGGACAAGTACTAAGTTAGCTTGACTTCGCATAGCGCATGTACTAGTATTTGAGCATTGAAATGGTACTTGTACTAATTATGATAGGTTAAGAGATGATAAAGACTTGTCCTAAATGCGGATTTCAGAATAACTATCAGGAAGGATATGAACCTGAAGAATGCAAAAAATGCAGAATCATTTTCTCAAAAATAAAAATCCGCCCTGATGCCGAAATTGAAAGTAATAATTACAATTCAAAGTCCGCCGTTTCCAGTAATCCTCAAGCCACAGAAAGAACTTATATACCCCTTGAACTCGAAGCAAGGCAGATCATTGGAATATCCGGCTCGTTCGCTCTCATAGCAGGTATATTCAGCCCGTTAGCTTACTCACCCCAAGGTCATGTTTTGCTCAGTCCTGAAAATATCCTTATTTTTCTAGCCCTCGCCCTGATTTCATGCCGATTTTGCTTAATAAAAAATTACGCAACACTTCGTTACACGTCTTTAACCATATTGCTACTTTTATCAGGCAACATCCTGCTTCATTTGCTCATTTTCATAGATTCAAAAACGGGAACAATGTCAGAAGAACTTCAATTCGGCTGGGGCTGCGGACTGCTTATAATAAGCATTATTCTACTTTCGATAGCCGCATTTTATAACACATCTGATTACAAGGGATAATACAGGTAATCTTGCCAAATCATACAATACAACATTTTTACAACACAGGAACAAAGAAGGGCAGCCCCATGTAAGGTTTAAGGGAAAGTGCGACTTAGTGGCAAGTTGATGAAAGGCTTGATTGCTGGGTGGTTGAGGTGGAAAGTTGGCGGTTTGCGGGTGCGACCGGATTTAACTTTTTTGCGGAATTTTTGCGGATTTGTTCGGTATAAAATGCGACTTTTTTAAGTAATTTTGCGGCGGTTTCCGGTTACAGGTCACCGCCGTTTTTTATTCGCCTATATCGTGGGCATACCAGAGGGCTTTGCCGTTTATAACCACCTCATGGGCGTAAACGGTGAGGGGTGGGTATTTAGGGTTGTCGGAGATTATCTGTACCTTGTCTGCGTATGGCTGTAATCGTTTAATCATTATGGAGTTATCAACCGAGATAGCATACATGCCGAAATCAGAAATATAGTTTCGGCTGTGGTCAATAAGCACTATATCCCCGTTTGAGAGAGTGGGCTCCATGCTGTCGCCGCTTACTCTTATGAGGCTCATGTTATCAGGGTCGCCTTTCCTTCTTATCCAGTCTCTCCTGAAGCACATACAGGACTCAATAGATGTATCTGCGCTGACTCCAACACCTGCGGAGATTCGCCCGCTCATAAGCGGTACTGTGACGAAATCATTAAGCGGTTCCTGCTTTATCATTCTTGACATTTCACCCTGACCGATTAACAGCCAGTCAGAAGACACTCCTGTTTTTTCAGCGAATGCGATTAAGAAATCTGCCGAAGGGTTCAGCTTGCCTTGTTCGTATCGGCTTAATGTCTGGAGGTGAACACCTACCATCTCAGCCATTTGTGTTTGATTTAATGCCATTTTTTGGCGCACAAGCTTAATTCTTTCATTCAATTTCATCTTAACCGCCTAAATTGCTATTGACTGTTTAATCGTATTCGATTAATATCAGCACAGTTAAACAAGTTTACTTAAATGGAGTTTATCAGAATGGATAAAACTAAAGCAATGAAAATCGCAATGATTAAGGCGGGGATAACTCAGGCTGAGATTGCCCGCAAGCTGAAAGTTGACCGTTCTGCCGTGAACCTCGTACTGCATGGCAAAGGAACATCAAAGCGCATTGAGAAGGAACTCCAAGAGATTCTGAACGATTGGGGAGCTGCTATATGAAGGTTGGCACTTACAAAGAGCAAACCACCAACCAAAGTGCCAACCAGTCCGAAAAGTTGGCACTTGAGGCTAAGGGTTTGAGTATCAATGGTTTATGCAGTGAAAGCGTTTATTTGAGCGTTTCTGAAACTGCCAACCTTTTTGGAGTGTCAAAACAGGCTATTCAGAAAAAGTGCCAACTTGGCAGATATGCGACCCGCACGGTGACAAAACGGGGCGGAACGGCATACGAGATTCTTCTCTCCTCTTTGCCTGCTGAGATTCAGGAAAAGTATTATGCCGAACTTGCGGAAGCGGAGCCGAGCAAAGCTCTTGAGCTTGCTGTTGCGAACCCTGCGGCGGAGATAGCCATTGCTAAGGCGCAGATGGAAAAGGAGCTGACTGCCTCTGCCCCTGCGGAACTGCCGGAAGCGGACAGAACCCACCTGCCGAAAGCCATAGCCGACAAGGAAGTGAACAAGAAGGCGCAGGCTGTTCAAGAAGCTGTGAACGTACCTGCCGGATGGTTGGTGAAGAAATGGCAGGAGGCGGTGGCTGTTAAGTATGAGATTACCTATTCCACCCTGCGCCGCTGGATAGAGAAGTTTGAGAAAGGCGGAGTCACCAAACTTTTGCATCAGAATAAAGTTACAAAACGCTCCGTAAAGTGGGATGAGGAGGCGGTGGACTACCTGCGGGGGCTTTATCTGAAGGCTGAACACCGCAAAATGAGCGTTAAAGCCATATACCGCTTTATGAAGACGGAGGCGCAGAGAAAAGGCTGGCGCATAGGCGGCTACGGCAGCGCACTCCTATATATAAAAGAGATAGAAAATCAGATGTCGCCCCTGATTGCTTACCGTGACAGGGGCAACAGAGGGCTTGACAACGCCATATGCCCCATATTCCGCACATATGCCGACCTGAACCCGTTTCAGATTGTAGTCGGCGACCAGCACCGCTTTGACTTCTGGGTGACTGACGAAGAGACGGGAAAAGCCTTCCGACCGGAAGGGTATGTCTGGCAAGACCTCTGCACACGCAACATATACGGTTTCAGCATCGGCAAAAAATATGACTCCGCCATGATGGGCGAGGCTCTGTGGGTGGGGATTACCATATTCGGCAAGCCGGAGCAGTGCTTCACTGATAACGGTGGCCCCGAAACAGCAAAATACTTTCTTGATAAAAAGTCGGAGATAGGCAGCCTCAACATAGACTACAGGGGCAATATAGGCAATTACATAGCCGATACCGAAGACGCAAACAGGCAGTTCAGCGGGGTTTACGCTGACCTGAACATAACCCGCAGGCTTGCCCGTGTCCGAAATGCGAAAAGCAAGATGATTGAGGGCACGTTTCGTTATCTGGAAAAAATGCTCATAGACAACGGACTGCCCGGCTATGTCCACACGTTGGGCGGAAATGCCGAAGAGAACGACATAGACGACAAAGAGGTGCAGAGACTGTTGGAGGCGGGCAAGCTGCCTACTTTCACGGAGTTCTGCACTGCCTTTATCAGGGTTTGCGACATATACAACCGCCGTAAGCACCACAAGGGGCTTGCTGACCAAGCCAGACGGGAGAAGCTGGGCGGCGCAATGAACCTTTCTGCCATGTATCCGCTGGATTACCTTGCATACCGTTATAAAAACGGCTGGAAGCCTGTGCGGGTGCAGGAAGACGCATTGAAGCTTATCTTCATGGCTCGTGCTGTCCGCAAGGTTAATCACGGGGTTATTACCTTTAATAACGAAATCTACACACATGAGACGCTCAATAACTTCCGCAACGGAACGGCAGTGGAGATACGCTATCGGCACGGGGATTTCTCCTGCCTTGTTGTTATCCACAACGGCAGATACATCTGCGATGCTTTCGCTGTGGAACGCTCCAGCATGATTGATGATGAACTGACAGCGGCGAAGAACAGGGCGAAGCGTGAGTTGAAAAAGAAATATATCGAAATTTATAAAGCATATGTGAAGCCTGTGGCTGACCTGCGCACATACTCAGAAGCGGATTTACGCATAAACGAGCTTGCGGCGGAGCGGGAGAAGCTCACACAGAATCAGGCAGTTATAGCCGCTGAGCGTGAACGCCTCCGCACTCAGGAAGAGCTTGAGAAAGAGCAGACGCACATAGAGCAGAGGGCGGAAGCAGCGGAGAGGAAGGCAAAAGAGCGCATAAAAGCGGAATTGCCGGAGCGACCGACATACTTCCGCAGCGAGCTTGCCAGATATGACTGGTGTCACCAGTACATTCTGCTGGGCGGCAAGGTGGACAGGCAGGACGGCGAATTTATGGAACGCTATGAGCGGGAAATCCTGAGAGACGGAGCGGAAAGCTACATCATGGAACGCAAGATAAAGGCAATGGAAAATGCAGGGTAGAGACTGCCACGCCGCCTTGCGGCTCGCAGTGACAGAAAAGGAGGATATATGAATTTTTGGTTGGGAATAATAGTGGGAGCTTTAGCTATGCTAACCGGACTTTATTTTACTGGCTGTGCGTTAAAGCACCAAAAAGAAGGCTTTATCACGGACGGCATAATTCACCATGAAGGCAAACTTTTTAAGGTAGTTGAGATAAAGGAAGGTGAATAAATGAAGAAGATATTCGTTAAAACGCACAACTACAGCCAGTTTGAGGAGATAGCGGCGGAGCTTTTGAGCCCTGACAGTGAAATCGGCCCCAGCTTGGCTATGGGCAGCGGCAGGGCGGGAAGAGGGAAAACCGAAGTGGCGAAGTATTACGCTGTGAACTCTGACTCAATCTACATCCGCAGTCTGCCTGTTATGTCGCCAAGCATGGCTCTGCGTGAGATTTGCTTTGAACTGAGAGAACTGCGCCCGCATACATCGCAGGCTTGCCTGAACCTGATTGAAGAGGAGATGCGCAGGCGGAAGCGGCTCATCATCTTTGACGAGGCTGACCTTGTGCCTATTCAGGTTTTGGAGACTCTCAGAGGGCTTAATGAGCGTGCGGGTTGTCCCATCTTCCTCATAGGTGAGGAGGAACTGCGCCGCAAGGTGGAGAGCCGCACACGCATAACAAGCCGCATACGCCGCAGGATGGAGTTTGCGCCTATTACGCAGGGAGATGTGGCTCTGTTTTATAAGCAGTCGGTTGATATGGAGCTTACGCCGGAGGTTCTCAGGGAGTTGTTCAAACGGAGCAAGGGCGACTGGAGACCTATGGTGAAGGAAGCGGCGGACATAGAAAGGGCAGTGAAAGCCACCGGAATGGACAACATAGACCTGAAAGGGCTTAGGGAGATTTTGAAATGAAAGGTGCGGCGGAAAAAATACGGAGCTATGCCAAATCACAAGATGTTTTCACACTCGAAGACCTCCGTAAAGCTCTCAGCCTTTCCGCTGACTCTGTGCGTTGGAGCGTAAATGATTTCATCAAAAGGGGTGAAATAATCCGCACAGAAAACGGACTTGCTTACAACAGTGAGTTTAAAAAAGCAAGAAGAGGCTACCTGATTTACCAAATAACGAAGGCAATGAGAGTATGCGGTTCTTTCACTGTTGATGAGGTTGTAATGCTTACGAGCGCAGACCCCACACTAGTAAGAAGAATTGCACGGGAGTGCATACATAAAGGATTGCTTGAGATTGAGCATAAAAAAAGGCAGGGAATCAGCCCTATACCCGTCTACCGTGTGACCGACAGCGACCGCTTTAAAAAGGAGGCTTTATGAACAGTGCGAAGCCTGACCGCAGGAAGGCTCTTCTGGCGAAGGTGCATATAGCCAAGAAGGAGCTTCTGGCGGGGGATGATGACCTTTACCGCATGTGGATTATGGACATTTGCAAGAGCCGGACAGACACAGCGGCAAAGCTGACGGAGAAGGAACTGGAAGCCCTTGTGCGGAAGTTTAAGGATTACGGCTGGAAAGACGCAAAGAGCGCACAGGTTAAGGCATTGCAGGGGTTAATTCTCGCTACTGCGAAGGAGCGCTTAGGGAAGGACTGGGTAAGCCGCCTGAAGGGAATAATGAAAAAGACTGCCGGAACGGAGCGGATTGAGTGGGTGCGGACGGTTGCCCAGCTCAGAAGGCTTTTAGGGATAATCAGGAACATAAAGTGAGAGAGATTCTTCACTGCGTTCAGAATGACGGAAAAGAATAGGAGGCTGAAATGAAAAAAGAGAGTAACGGAAGCCTGCCGCAGGGGGCTTGCTGCCCTGACTGCGGAACGAGGCTGCATATTCAGAACGGATGCGCCCATTGCCCAATATGCGGCTGGGCAGCTTGCGGAGGGTGAGATGGTATTCGGGCAGTTTAAAGATCTTCTCGAAAAAAGAGAGAAGTACATGACCGAACTGGCAACCAAGGTTATTCGGTGCGCAGAGTCGGCTGAGGGTGCCTCTGACTTCGTAAGGCTTCTTAAAGCTGACTTAGGCAGTGTGCCTTTGAAGGATGTTATAGATGTCATAGAAGGCATCATAGGTATTGAAAGGCTTGAAAGCCTTCTTTATGAGAGGTGAACCTATGAAACAGCAAATAACTAAGGAAGAACTTAAAAACCGGCTTTCGACCGTTTTGATGCGCCACATCGGTAAGTCGAAAGCCGTCAGCATGGGGATGCTGTATCGGGAAGTATACGGAGAAGACCCGAAAAATCAAGCTAATGATACCCGCCGTCTGCGGGAAGCAGTGACCACACTGCGGCGAGAGGGGATTCCGGTTTGCTCATCCGCAGCGGGCTTTTGGCTGGCCAGTGCGGGAAGCGAGCTTGAGAGGTATTGCGCTGCGCTGCGCCGAAGTGCCCTGCGGAAGCTGAAAATGGAAAGCGAACTGAGAAAAACAAGCCTGCCCACACTGCTGGGTGAGATTCAGCTTGGCATAGAGCCGCACATAAAAGGAGCGGAAAATGGCGGGAAATAAGCACACGGAAGAGATAAACGCCCTGCTGGAGAGGATAAGCCGCCACAGGGCAAGGGCAGCCAAGATAAAAGAGGCTGTGGACAGGGACATAGAGGCACTGAAAGAGAAATACGCAGGCGACCTGACCAGCGAGACCTCACACGCAGAGGCGGCGGAGAAGGAACTGACCACATACCTGAAAAAGCACAAGTCAGAGGTTTTCAGCAGCGGAGACAGGGTTGACTTACGCTGCGGGGCGGTTCTGCGCCATGTGAAAGAGAGCGTCCGCAAGGCAAAGAACATCACAGTGGAACTGCTGAAAAAGCTGGGCTACGGCGAGGGGGTTCGGGTTGAGGAGTCCGTAAACTGGGACGCAATAAGCCAGTGGAACAGCGACAGGCTGACCGCAATCGGCACGGAGCGCAAGGAAAAGGAGGACTACAGCTATGAGCTTAAAGCGGATAAAGCTTCCTGAGTGCCCTATTAAGGATGCAGGGCAGATTAGCCGTTTATTGATAAACGGTGCTTATGTAGCCAGAGGAATCATAAGACTTGGTGACGGGGAATATCAGATTGCGCCTGCTGTGTTTCAGCATAAGCCGGAAAAGGACGGCAGGGGCATTTATTACCCTAGCATGGGGTTTGTTATTCCGCTGCCTGATGAATATAAAAGAGCTTTTGCGGCTGTGCCTGCGGAGCAGTTGCCGCTGAATGTGAGTGTGGAGTTTTAGGCAAGTTCCCCGCCTTCGGGCGGGGCTTCTCTGAGCCGCTGACAGGCTCGGCGGTTCAGGGAAGGTTTGAGATTGCTTCACCCCTGCGTGGTTCGCAATGACGTTTTTGTGTCACTGCGAGGAGGGCGAAGCCTGACGTGGCAGTCTCAAAGGAGAAAGGATGTATGGATTGTCCGAAATGCGCTTTTGAAGATACGAAAGTTATAAGCACCAGCAGCTCTACAATCAAGGAGCGCACAAGGAAATGCCCTGTGTGCGGATATGTTTTTGCCACTGTGGAGTTGCCGAAGGTGGATACATACCTTGAGGACTACGCCAGAGAACTGCTGAAAGGGGATAAAAAGCTGATTGAGGCTATCGGCGGAAAACAGAAGGACAGGGAAAGGGGCATTTTATGAAGCGTTATTTTGCCTCTTTTCTTCCGCAGACACCGCCGCCGAACGAGGTATGCACCTGCGGAGCTTTTAAGGAATACCGCTATCACGGGGGAGAGTGGCACGAAACCGAGTGCGAAAACTGCGCAAAGGCAGCCGCCGAGAAGCAGAGGCTTGAGCATATCAAAAGCAATATCGGCTCTGTTCTGGAGCTTGCGGGTGTTCCGGCGAGGTACAGGGCAGTGACAATAAACGATATGGAGAACCTTTCTGCCGCCGCTATGGACGGCTTTTTTCAGGGCTTGCAGGGCAAAAGCCTTGTTCTGCACGGCGGAGTGGGCAGCGGGAAGACCATGCTCGCCTGCTGTGTTCTGCGGGAGCTGGCACTTAAAGGAAAAGAGGTTCTTTTTCGCACTGTGCCGAACCTTCTGGCGGCTGTGCGCAGCGCAATGGACGAAACAGGCAAGCTGCCGGAAAATGTGCTTAGAGAGGTTATAACCGCCGAAGTTATCATTCTGGACGACTTAGGCGCAGAATATACCACAGAGTGGGCTAAGGAGTGCATCTACCGCATAGTGAACGACAGGTATAACGAAATGCGGCAGACCATTTACACCAGCAATTTCCGCCCTGATTCGGGCGGAGAGATAGCCCGCACACTGGGAAGGCGTGTTACCTCCCGCCTTGCTGCCTGCCGCTGCATCCATGTGGGTGAGCAGGACAGGCGAAGCGGAAGAGGATAAAACGGATGGCAGTTCAGGAAAGAGACTCTTCGCATTTGCTCAGAGTGAAGAAAGCCAGTATAAAGAAAATTCGCCCACAGGTTGAGTTACAGCTTTATTTCACATAACAATTATGTTATTATGGCAATATAAATATTTGGTGTATCAATGGAAAGCAACGAAAACCCCGTTAAGAAAGTTTGCAGGGAATTAGGCATTAACCAGAAGGAACTGGCTGAGGAGCTTGGGGTTACTCAAAATACTGTAACTACTTGGGCAACGGGCAAGATAGAGCCTCCTGCCATTGTTCTCAAATGTTTAGAGCTTCTGATTATTGAAAAAAAGTTTAACCAGCTTAAAGAAATTTTCAACGAAGAACTTAAAAAGTGAAAGCCCCGCTTATTTAGCGAGGCTGATTTGTTTTAGTCTTTGTCTGTGAGCTTGCGAAACTCGTTACGGTATTCTAACGGTTTTGATATATTTGGGATTGCTGCCTGCGGGTTGCCCGCACCTGAGACCACTATGCTGCCGAAATTAAGAATACGTCCGAAGATGCCTTGTTCAACCTGAAGGCTTTCTATTTTTTCCAGCCTGATTTCAATCATTTTTCTTTTGATAAGCCCTGTTTTTGCAACAACTTTTTTATTTGTGATGGCTATCTCTGTCGTAATGTATTTCAGGGCTGCGATGAGGATAAAAATAAGCCCAAGAAAAATATCAGAGAAAAAGAGAATTACTCCCAGAAAGATATAAAAACTAAGAGACCATAGGCTTACCTTTGCATGATAGATTATCTGTTCGCTGTTTCCTAATGTGTTTTTGATAAATCCCTTATCTTTAAATGCGAAAGCGAGCAGAACAAGGAAACCCAAAAATATAGTTAATGTAAAGGGTGTTAAAGAATTTACTGCGGCAGTATTTTCCATATGCTTTTCTCCTGAAAAAATATCATTAATCGTACTTTAAATTTTCACAATGATAAATATGCTATCACAGTGTTTGATAATAAACAATATTTCGGTGCTAGATAATCTCCTTAATACTGATTTTAATGGTTTTTGTGGCGCTAAAATCAAGATAATAGTGATTTGCATATTGACACAATACCGTTTTTCTGTATTATAGGCTCATCAAATCAAGGAAATAGGGAGGAAATAATGTCAACAGACCTTCTTCAAATAACATTCGCAGACACCACACTGGAAGTTTATCAGTCTAAGCTTTTTTCTTACCTCGTCTCCACCGAGGAAGTGGCGAGAGGGTACGGGGTAACTTCTCACAATATCCGTCAACACAAGTTGCAGCATAAAGAAGAGTTAAAAGAAGGGGAGCATTTCATCACCAGTATCAGTGTTCCTCTTAGTGAGAATTTCAATGCTTCAAACACTGATTCATCTAACAGCGTTAGTAATACTAACACTGAGAACACTTCAAATGCCCATTCCCCTAACAGAGTGACAAATTGTCACGCTAAAACAAGGTATACCAAGAGAATCCTCTGGACAAAGCTTGGGGTTATTTATCTTGGTTTCTTCATTAAGTCTGAGCGGGCTAGGAATTTCCGTAGGTTCGCCGCCGACCTTGTGCTGGGTGAGGCTTACAGCCCACCTGCTTGCGTCAATGATGACACCGCAACACTGTTAAAGGGGGTTGGGCTTGGCGTTGAGCTGACCGACCTTGCGCCTATGCACCTTATAAACCGTGTGTGCTACTTCCGCAACCTTGGGCTTAATCAGGACGAGACGGCGAAGCTGACCATGCTTTACCCCAAGACTGTTTCGCAGATTGAGGCGAAGCTGAGGGAACTGGGGGTGGAACTGAAAAAGATACCCCACGGACCGAGACGGAAGGCGGATATGCAAAATGCGCTTAAACTGGCACTGAAAGGGGGTAAGTGATGGGCGGGAAGAACATGGAACTGAGCGACAGCTTAGAGGTGATACTCTGCCAGCTTGCGGCTCTGCGGCATTTTACTGTTCTGTGCGGTGACGGAGGCAATGAGCAGGTGAAAACAGGCTTGGGCTACCTTTTTGACCATGTGGAGCGGGATATAGAGAAGCTGAATATATATACCGAGATAAAGGAGAACTGCCATCCGTAGGCTTATTTTTTGAATGCGTAAACTTGCCCCGCCGTAAAAAAAGCGGGGCTTTTTTCGTTTATGGTATTGTCAAGGTGTTATCTTTTAGGTAAACTTGTTTAATTCACGATAGTTCATGAGGGTAATATGAAAAAGCTTTTTCTGACCGGGTTTATATTTCTTATTTTTTCCTTATCTGCCTATGCTGAACAGTGCCTTGTATTCCTCGGACCTGATACGAAGGTGATGAGCGAGGAATATGGCTATGTGAAGGTATCTGTTAAGGTTGAGGTACGCAATACTTGCAGCCGTGAGGTTTCGGCATGGGTGCGCTTTAACGGGCTTGAGAGAGGTTTTTTGGTTGATTACAAGCCGTTCCGTGTAAAAGTTGCTGACCGTGAGTGGAAAACAGTAAGCGAGATATGGTCAATAAAGAGAAGCGAGTTTGATAAGATAGATACGTACACGTTTGAATCGAAAGAGTGAGTTATAGATATTGAAGGTGTAAGAGTTCAGGTTACTCACACAGAGGTAAAAAGTTTTTAAACATAAAAGTTGTTTATAAGCAACAACTAAAACACCCTTTTATATAGTTTTGTATAGAATATTATATATTATTATGCAATAAACTCTATGGAAAGGAGGTTTGCTATGTTTGAAGCGGCAGAATTCATGCCTTTGTATGCCCATTTTTTTAATATATCGAATCTCAGGGAGATTATTTATAAGAAAAAACCTGAATTTATTTCAAATGTTTTGAAAAATAGTGGTTTTTGGGATTACTACCGCAGGGATATGACTCTTTTAGATGTGTTTAATATCTCATATGAGCTTTTACTTGATAAATATAGATGTGAATATGTTTATAAAAATAGACTTCTTGTTCATGAGCTTGTTGAAAAGAAGCATCCCAAACTTATGAATATGTTTACAGAAATTTATATTAACAAGTCCAAAGCTGATATGTTAGTTGTCAATGGCACATTAACATTATATGAAATAAAAACAGAAATAGATAACTTTACGAGACTGCGTAATCAGCTTGAAGATTATACAAAAGCTGTTGAAAAGGTTTATGTTGTTGTTCCAGAGAAGAAGCTCAATGCTTTAGAAAAGGAGCTTGAAGGGTTTGAACAGGTTGGGGTGCTTATCATGGGTGATAGCCACGAAATGGAGATTGAAGAATACCGCCCAGCATGCTCAGATTTAGAGAAAATATCACAAGAACATATTTTTAATACCCTTAATGGGCAAGAAATACGGAAAATATTTCCTGACGCAGAATACCAAGAAGCAAAAAAACTGTTTTTAGAAAAGAGCAAAAAAGATTGTTTTGAAATATTCCATAAATTTTTAAGCAAAAGAAAAAGTTACAGGCAAGAGTTTGTTTCTGCACTGCCGTTCTCTTTGAAGATGGCAGGATTTCAGGTGAGTAAGCTAACACAGAAGGAGAGGGGTTATTTTGTAGATAAAATATATCAAAATTTTGAGAGGTGACTTATGTACTTTCCGTTTCTTATGGCAAGAGGTGTTGAAAAAAACGTTATAGTAAACACTATTGCAAACCGAAGACTTGAGAATGTTGTCCCAGTTATTACGCCTTACCTCGGTCTTGGAGAATCTCTGGCTAGTAATACGAATTACATAGCTATAGCCGAAGCTCTAGTCGAAAATGAGAAAAGGTTTATAACAATTTGCAGACCTAATGAGGCAGCAGAACTTAGAGAAAAGATAAGTAACTTTGACAATTTTTGCATATATGGGTTATATGCAACTGATATAGATGGGCTGTCACAAGGTTATAACTTTGCGCTCATCCATGATTTCCCGTCTCCAACAACGATTGACAGAGACAATATCACTTATCATCTATTTTTACCAAGCGCACTCGCCTCTTTTAGCTATCTTGAGAAATTCCCTCATTATAAGCGTGTTGCCATCGAAAATGCTTTCTCTGCTCAGAATAGAAATGCTGACTATCCATTTGAAAGTTTTTTTTCATCCTTATTCTCTATATTCAGAGAACGTTTTGTTGGTTTCGGGGATTATACTGTCCAGTCTATGGACTTTGAACCTGCCAGTGGAAGTAACATGACTTTTGTTTCCCCTGCGATACATCTATCATACGTGAGAGATAGTTCAGTGTTTGTGAGGCATTACATAACAACTCCTGCTGAAAGCCCAGATTTTAACACAAGGGTACGATTCTCAATGAGCAAAGCATTAATGGATAAAAATATATTTTTTTATTCAGCGGGCATCAGAGAGTTGGAAGCAAAAGCCGCACTTGGGGCAACAAATTTAGCAAAATTAAAAGAGATAGGAATGCAACACCATATTGAATTAATGAACAACCTAATTAATTGATAGTACCGAAGGCGGTCGATGACCGCCTTTTCTTCACTCCTCTAACTTCCGTTCAATATACCTGATTATCCCCTTCTGTAAGCTCGGCTCAAGCTGACCGGACTTGCTGACGGGGAGGAACGGGCGGGCGGGAATGCTCGTCCTTCTGCCTCTGCCTGCCTTACCGCCGAAGTGGTGTATGCGGGCGTAGACTTTGTTTGTGCCTACTGTTACCGAATCGCTATCTGCCTTTACCGTGAAGGACATACCTAACTGACCGCTGGCGGTGAGTATCTTGCGCCCTTGCAGGTAGTTGTGGGTTTGTTTGGTTTCCCTGCCTTTTTTGCCTGTGAGCCTGCCCCGCACCCCCGCCAGAACAGTGAACACGGCTAAGGGTTGCCACCTCTGCCCGAAGGGGGACTGCTCCCGCTCAAAAGCCTGTTCAATATCGTTCCGCACCATGTTGCCCACCTCCAGCAGGATGGGACGGAGGTTTTTCAGCTTTTTCTGCAGGCTTGTCAGTTTGCGTTTCAGCTCTTCGTCCTGAATTTTGATGTCGATGTCCATAAAATCCCCCTCTATCCCCCTTTGACAAAGGGGGAAGGTGTGTTATATTAGCTTTAGTTGGTGATGTGTTTTTCGTAAGTCTCAAGCGGGTAGAGCGGGGGGCGGGTTAACCGTCGCCGTGTTGGAGGTTCGAGGCCTCCCGAAACACATCACTTTATCTCTTCATAAATCTTTTCTGCGGTCAGGTCTTCCGGCTGAACCTTTCCGCTGGTCAGTATCATGTTTCTTTTTCCCTTTGCCGTGCTGTAGTTTACTTCCACTGCTATTTTGTTCTTTTTGCCCTCTTGCTCGCTCTCAAAGATGTAAAGCACGTTTCCCTTAACCTTATCAAACAGCACCTTAGCCGCCATAGCGGTGAGAACCTGCGGAAAGTGCATTATCTCTGCCTGTGTGAGGGCGTTTCCCGTGCCTTTTTTGGTTTCCCTCAGCATATGGGTTAAGCCCTTTTTTGTGAGCCAGATGTGCGGCTCTGCGGGGGTGATGCCCTTTGTGCTGAGAAAGCCGTAAACATCGGCATCTATATACCCCGCCACAGCCTCATTCACCGGAGAGGTTACATCCGCCGTGACTGCGGACACAAACTTCTCATACGCCTTAGCGTCAAAATTCGCCCTGAGATCGCTCAACGCTGTTGCAAAAGCCACACGCCCCAAGCTGGAGCCTTCCGCCGCTGTGAGGGCGTTTTTGGCTTTCTGGTAATAGGTTGTCTCCAGCTCTGCCGATGCGCCGATGCGCACGTCATATGCCCAGTCGGGGTGTGCGCCTTTATACTCCTCCGGCAGGGGCGTTTCCGGCGGAGTAACCTTGTAGCCTCTTTGGGCAAGCTGCTCCCTGTTAAAAGCCTGAACCTTGCACCTGCACCGCCATGCGTTTGGCGGGCTGTTTTTCACCCAAAATGGGTCGCTTTTGTGCCTTACCATGCCGTGCAGGGCGGCGTGGGAGGGGCGCACCTTGTGGTCAAGGATAGCCACATAACGCCAGTAAACAGCGTCCGGCAGGTCGTTAAACTGTTTATAACGCCCTACGTTGTAAGCCACCCGCAGGTTGGTTTCGTATATGTTTCGCAGGCGGTAGGGGTTTACGTTTATCTCCTTCACCTCGCCTGTTTTTTCGTCTGTTACTTCGGTTTTGCCGTACCAGCCTTTTTCCTGCAATGTTGGGCGGAGTTCCCTTTTCCACTGCTCAAAGGGTTTGCCCTCTTCCATAGCGTTGATAAGGCTTTGGTGAACATCGTTCAGCAGGTCGAGGCGGGTTATCTTCGCCACCGTAAACGCTTTATGGTGCTGTTCGTGCATCATTTCTTCATAATCAAAGGTGAGTTCAAGCCCTTTTGATTTCAGGTATGTCAGTGCGTCCTGCGGGGGAAGGTTAAAGCTGAACATGGAATGCCTCTGAGACTGCCGCACCCCTGCGGGGTTCGCAGTGACTGTAAATCATCATTTGCCGCCTTCCTTTTTCACTTCTGCTCTGCCCAGTATCTCGGCGTTTGCCATGTAGTCTGCTAGGTTTTGCTCCAGCTCATCAAGGGAGAAAGTGGGATATGCCGCTTCCAGAGCGTGGATAGCTTCCTCATAGGTTGTTGCTTTTTTCAGAATATCAGCCAAACCTGCGACCATTTTATTCTCAACGGGCGTTGTGCCCAGCTTATCGCTCTCTTTATCCAGATTATCAGCGGGCAATGCGGCGTTATGTTCTGGCTGGAGATTCTTCGGCTGCGCCTCAGAATGACTGAACAAGGGTTTGTGAGATTCTTCACCCTGCGGGTTCAGAATGACGGAAGAGCGGGAATTGAACCCTAATCCGCCGCCTTCCTGCCTTTTCAGCACCTTTTCCCCTTTTGTGGGTGAGGGAATGCGGAAGAAACGGCGCACATGGCTTTCCGGTATCTCCAGCCCTAAGTTTGAGAGGCTGGTCAGCACTTCGGCTGCGGTCTTTTCGTCCCGGTATTCGTTTACATCAAAGCTGAACACAGGGTATTCCCGCACGTTTGCGAAGTTCATATCCAGAATGGTTTTGAAGAGGTCGTTTACTGTTTCCTCCACCAGCAGCGCATCCGCCTGCATATACTCAAAGCGCACTGTTTCGTGCGTTTTTGCGGCGGCGTAGCTGCCTGAACCGTTCATCTGGCTGGTGAGGGTTGAGCCTAAGATAGCCTCAGAAAACAGCGTGTCGGCATATTTCAGAAACTCCATGAAGAGCGTGGGGTTGCCCTTGCCCTCCAGCAGGGTGATGACCGACTCACGGGGGAATGCGCCCACGCCTGCGCTGCGGAGTTCCAGTGCAGCGTCCACAAGCTCGGTCAGTTTGTCGCTGTCGGACTGGATGATTATGGGCGGAACGCCTAAGTTCTCGGTGTATTTGCCGTAGTTAGCCATTATGAAGCTTTTCAGCGTGAAGAGCCAGACCAGCTCCTTCATAAGGGCGTAGTCAGTTATGTCTCCCGTGTCGTTGGGGTGCAGGTGGACAAGGAACTTTTGCTCGTCTGTTATGTAAAGCTGCTGTCCGGTTGTGAGCTGAACGTAAAGCCCGTTGTTGTCCGCATTAAAATACTTCTGCGGAATGAAGTAAGGCGTGGGGGTGAAGGTTCCCGCATCCCTTTGCCAGACAAGGTCAAAAACCGAAAAGCCATAGGCAACGCCGCTCATCATATTTCGCAGAAGGTGGTTCAGCTTTGTCTTTTTTGCCCATGCTTTTATGAACTCTGCCTCTTTTCCCTCGCCCTCTATAGCCCAGCCGCAGGAGAGAAGCTGCTGGGTGCGCTTGCGGAGTTCGGCGGAAATGTGCAGCTCACGCTTTTTCATAAGGCTGTAAAACTTGGTGAGCTTTTGCAGGTCGTTTTCATTCAGCATCCGCTTTACATAGTCCACGCTGATTACGCTGAAATTCTCATAGATGTAAGGCGAGTAGTTTATTTTTGATGTCAGGTGTTTATTGCTCATGCGAACTCCTCCCTTTTGAGCAGGTGTTTTTTCTTTTTAAGGGCTTTTTTGAAGGCGGCTAGGTCGAAGCTGTTTTTCTTCATCTGCCTGAAAGCCATCTCCACAGCGTCCAGAATGTCGTCGTGGGCAGACTTGGGAAAAGTTTTCAGCTCCTCCGCCAGCAGGGTGTCGTTCCGGTTAAAGCTCAGTGTGCCGTCGCTCACATAAGGCGAAAGGCTCATAATGCGCATTTCCTTTGCTGTTTTATGCTTTACCTCCACTATGGGCAGGTAGACATCATGCTCCGCTGCCGCCTCTTTCAGGTGGTCTTTATAAAACTCCTGAAAGGCCACTGTCTCCATCACAAGGAACTTGGGCATATAACGAAGATAGAGGGTGATTATACGGCTTATCATTTCCTTTGGTTTCAGCCTGAACCCGTTTGCATAAACACAGAAAAACCGCTTTTGCTTTGCGCTTTTGCCAACTACCGCCACGCCGAAGAGGTCGCCCTTCTTCTTGCCCAGTGCAGGGTCACAGGCAAGGCAGTAAACAAGGTCGTCCGGCAGGGACTCATAAAAATGATGCTGGCTGAACGGTGCGCCCTCCGCACTGATGGGCTGCTGCTGAAACTCGCTGAAAAAGCTGTCTATGTCCTCAAAGTAGTCCATCATTATTTCAAAGGGGTCTAGGGCGGGGTCGTCCAGCACCAAGCCTTTGTCATAGTGCGCCTTTTTCCTGCGGTATATTTCTTCTGCCTGTTTTTGGTCGGGGTTTTGGAAGAGCTTTTGCCAGCCGTCCATATCATCCGGAAAGGACTTCACCAAAGGAAAGGTGAAGCTTTTGAAATCACGGCGGTTTTCCAGCCTTTTCAGCACAGCGTCATAGTGCAGCAGAGTGCCGATTATTATGATATTGTAATGGCTGCCCCTTGCGGGGAGCTTCATTATTGCCTTTTTGAACCAGTTTTCCAGTTTGTCACGCTGGAGCTTGCTTTCCACGTTTTCATCGTTCTCTATATCATCCAGAATTATGAGGTCGGGGCGTTTTCCCAGATAGTTCTGCCCCCTGATTTTCTTTCCGCTGCCGAATGCCTTGAACTTTGCCGTGCGGTCGGGAAATTTCAGCGTAAATTCATCTGCCCGCCATGTGTCCCCCTGCTGAATATCAAAATCTGCAATGAGTGAGGCGTTGTCCTCAAACTCGGTCTGGATAAACTCTATGGAGTTTTGCGCCACGTCTATCGTGTCGGAGATTATGGCGGGAAAATGCTTTCTGCCTCTGCACACTTCCCACATCACAAAAAGCCGTGCCAGCAGGGTTGTTTTTGCCCCGCCCCTGTAAACGAAGAAGAGCAGGTTTTTCTGCCTTTCGGTGAGGGTGTCTATATCGCTGTAGATAAACTGGCGGAACTCGCTTGTTTCAACCTCTGAAACATGGTGCGGGAGGTAGGTTTCCACAAAACAGCGGAAGTCCGCCTTCGCTTTTTTCACCCTTCCGGCTCTGCCTTTGTCTGCCAGCTTGGGGAGGGTCTGGAGGTATTGTTTTAACTCCTTAACATCTTTAAAACCCATTATTTATGCTTCCTTGCCAGAGTGCGTTCTATTATCTCGTTGCCGTTTTCATGGAGAAAGCTGATAACATGGGTGTTTTCTTCCTCTATGGCTATCTGGCTTATTTCGTAGATTGTGCCTGTTATTGCGTCTATCACCGCCTGCTTGCTGTCGGTTTCTTTCGGTGCTTTCAGCTTGTAGTAGGCGTTGATGTACTTCGTGAGGGTGTCCAGCTTTTTCACCGGGTCGGTCATTTCCTGAATGTCCTTCAGGGCTGCTTCAAAAGCGAGAATCAGCGTGTTAAGAAATTCGGTTTCCTTCGCCGCTAGATTTCGCTCACTGCGAAGGTTTGAAAGACGCAGGGACTCTATATCCGTTCCGTCTTTTTCCATTGCTTTTTTGTGGTAGTAGAATGTGTCTCTGCTGATGTTGAGCGAGGCACATATGTCCGTTACGCTCATTCCGTCAATGTAAAAATTCTTTAGCTGCTCCTTCTGGAGCTTTGTCATTCGTGCCATTCATCCCTCCTTTTTTCTTATTTCCTGCCTAAATCAGTACGTCCTGTCTGATTCAGGCACACGCTCACGCCTTGCAGAGCAAGTCTTCACTTCGCACGGCGAACTCCCATCCGTGGGAGTTTTTTCAAAATAAATCAAAAAAAATATGCTGTTTACCCAGATAGCCCGTATCTGGAATGACCCGCCTTTTTATTCATGTTTTGATGCACTTACACGGAGGCAACAGCATGGGAATCAGAATCAGACCTATTGAGCTGAACTTTAAACAGGGGGAAAAAGTGCGTGTTTCCCCTGTGGGCAATTTCTCCGGTTTGGACGGCAGAAACTATGTTCTGGACGGCAAGGCAATCATAGCCTCCATTCAGAAAAACGGGCTGCATATACCCCTTGATGAAAACCACCGCTACGGGCGGGCTATGGGCTGGTTTGACTTCAACAGCTTTGAAGAAAGGGAGGACGGCATTTACGCATCCCTTGAGCTCACTGCGGAGGGTGCGGAACTGGTGGAAAAGAAGGCTTACCGCTACCTCAGCCCCGCTTACATCATGGGGCAGAACCGCATAGTGGCGGGGCTGGACAGCGTAGGGCTTGTGAACACGCCAAACCTGAGTAAAGACGCACTCAACAGCAGAGAAAAGGAGGGAAACGTGGGCGGAGAAAAGAAAGAAGACACCACCACAGAAGAGAACGGCTCACTGAAAAAGGAGCTGGAAACAGCACAGCAGAGCCTTACGGAAGCTAACAAAAAACTGCGTGAAGCCAAGCTGGAAGCGGCAGTGAAAGAGGGCAGACTTCTGCCGAACCAGAAGGACTTCGCTGCCCTGCTTACCGATGAGCAGCTTGACAAATACCTTGAGACCAACGCCGTGAACCTCAAGCACCTTGAGCAGAAAACGGATGTGAACTCAGGCGGGAAAGATGTTGACGCAAAAACGCTGGATTTCTGCTCATCCATCGGACTTACGAAGGAAGATGTGCAGAAATACGGCGGGGAGGAGTAATCAATGGCGCTTAATCAGGAAAACCTGCGCACAATTTCCACAGGCTTTAAGGCACTGTTCGGCAAAACATTTAACGAAACAGCCCGCCTTGCGGAAAAGATAGCCACTGTGGTTCCCAGCAACAACCTTCAGGAGACTTACCCTTGGCTCGGTGAGATACCCCGCATGACGGAGTGGGTGGGCGACAGAACCGTGAAGGAACTGAAGGACTACAAATACACCCTTGCCAACAAGAAGTTTGAGGCAACTGTGGGTGTACCTACGGAGTACATAGAGTACGACAATGCGGGAATATTTGCCCCTGCGATTAAACAAATGGCGCAGGAAGCCAAACAGTACCCCGATGAACTGCTCTCTGACCTTGTGACAAATGGCGGCACAAACCTGTGTTATGACGGCAAGGCGTTTTTTGCTGAGGATCACACAGTGGGCTCTGACACATACGCCAACATAGCCGACCTTACCCTAACGCCCGGTAACCTTCTGGCTACTGAGGCTTTTATGCGCTCCATAAAAACCGACAGCGGCGGCTACATGAAGGTTATGCCGAACATGCTTATGGTCGGCCCCGGACAGCTCGGCAACGCCATCAACTGCATTGACCTTGCGGATGACGGCAAAAACCCCACCTACAAACGCTACAGCTACATAATTAACCCTGCGCTGGAGGGCAAGAAGTGGACGCTTCTGGACACTTCAAAGGCTATCTGCCCGTTTATTCTCCAGCTTGCCAAAGACGGCGTTTTTGCTGAGGACAGCGGCGAGAAGTTTATGAAAGGGCGTGTGCTTTACGGTGCGGAAAGCTTCATGAACGCAGGCTACTCACTGTGGCAGCTTGCTTTCTTCTCAGAAGGCGGTGTGTAGATGGCTAAAAAGAAAACTGCCTCAGAAGAAACCCCCGCCGAACAGGCGGAAACCGCCGCAGAGCAGGAAACGGAAACTGCACAGGAAGAGCCGGAAGCCGAAGCGGGCGAAGAGTCAGCGGAGAAAGAGCAAAACACCGCAGCCCCCGCAGAAGAAGAGGAAGAACCGGAGGCAAAAGCCCCTGCGAAACCCTCAGGAAAGCACCGCAGCGTTAAAGATTTTTTAAGGAAGTAAGCATGTTTGAAACCGCACTGAAAGAAAGGGCAATGCGCAACCTGACAAACACGAGTGTTATCACGGATGAGGTTATCGCCATTGCCGCCGCAGAGACAGAGGAAATCTGCCTGAACCGCACTGTGCCGCAGTGGGCAAAGCTGGACATAGGCATTTACAGGCTGAAAGTGAACCTGAAAATCGGCATTTCGGATGCGGACGAATTTACCATGAAAGAAGCCATGCGGGAGGTGAAAGCCTCCCCGCTGGCTGTTTCAGAGACAGAGACGGTGACAGGCGGCGCAGTTGTTAAAAACGGGGGCAACTCATGGCTGTGAAAGAGTGTGCGGAGCGCATTGAGGCTCTGCTTCCCGTTACGGTGACAAAGACGGACAACCTGCCGGAGGAGATTGGATTTTTCCTCGTTTATGAAGGATTCAGCCGGACTAACGGAGTGTTTGAGCGGCGGTTCGGGCTTTACATAAACGGGGTAAGCTTCAACGGAATTTTGGGCTACGCAGAAGAAGCAGACAACATAGAAACAGCACTCGCAGAAGCTTCCGAGGGCTTGGCAGACATAGAGCTGACAGGCGGCGAGCTTGTGGACTTCCGTGAGGACGGAACATTTACATTCAGGATTCAGGTTATGGTGCGGGAGTAAAGCTGTCCACGGACGGACAGCCGCCGTGCGAAGCGTAACCGCATTTATTGCGGTGCGAGCGTGTGCCTTAAAAACACAGGAGGTAGTTTTTAAGGCGGTAAAAAAAAGAGGCGGGAATGAGCGAATTTGAAAAAGATAAATTAGCCAGTGAGATAGCCGAAAGAGTGGCGCAGAAGCTGATGGAAAAGCGCAACTGCCCCTGCGGGTTGGGCGAGAGGCACATAGAAAACCACAACGAACACCATGCCTTCATAGCCGGACTTATGGACGGAGTAAGGAATGTGAAAAAGTCTGTCATCAATGTGGTGGTCGCTACCACTGTTGCCGCTGTTCTCGGTCTTATCTGGCTGGGTTTTAAGGCAAATGTGAGGTGAGGAAATGGCGAATAATAACAAAGTTCCCACAGAAGGGAACTCGCCGTGCGTAGCGAAGGCAGGTTTTACCTGCCGTGAGCGTGTGGCAGAAAACCGCCGTTTAGATTTCGGCGGTTTCTGCACAGAGCTTGCTGGCAAAAACACAGGAGGTAGTTTTTATGCCTAGTTTAATCGACCAACTTATTCTGCACGAAGGGCTTAGATTAAAGCCTTATCGCTGTACAGAAAACAAACTGACCATAGGCGTGGGCAGAAACATTGAGGAACGAGGCATAACAGCGACAGAGGCTATGTTTCTGCTGAAAAATGACATTGAAGCGGTTGAAAAGGAACTGAGCCGTTTTGCTTGGTTTACGAAGCAGGATGAAATACGCAGGCGGGTGCTTATAGACATGGGGTTTATGGGTGTTCCCCGTCTGCTTGGGTTTAAGAAGATGATTCAGGCACTTGTGGCAGACGACTATGAAAAAGCCGCCGCCGAAATGCTTGATTCTAAGTGGTCTCGTCAGGTCGGCGGGCGTGCTGTACGCCTCGCAGAAATGATGCGAACAGGGAAGGACTATGACACGGAATAAGCTGTCCATGGACGGACAGCCGCCGTGCGCAGCGAAGGCGGGTTTAACCCGCCGCGAGCGTGTGCCTTGAAAACCGCCGTTTAGATTTCGGCGGTTTCTGCACAGAGCTTGCTGGAAAAACACAGGAGGTAGTTTTTAAGGCGGTAGTTAAGATGCGAACAGGGAAGGACTACGATTCCAAGGAGGTTTAATCGTGGAAAAAAAGAAATGGTATCAGAGTAAAACAATGTGGGTGAACCTCGGTGCTGCTGTTACGGATGCGGCACTCTCCGTAGTTACCGATTACGGAACGGGCGGGGTTGTGACTGTTATCTCCGCAGCAAACATGCTTCTGCGCACATTTACCAAAACCCCCGTGACGAAGTAAGGAGCTTTCAGCATGAGTCAGGCAAAGGGAATGCGGGCTAGGCTGCTTCTGGACTTTGAGGACTCTTACGGGGTAAGCCCTGCCGTGAAAAGCGGCAGGGTTATTAAATTTAACTCCGAGAGCTTATCCGCAAGTCAGGAAGCCGAAGAACCCGCCACAATAACAGGCAGGCGAGACAGCGTTGAGCCGATACTGGGCAATATTGATGTAAGCGGTTCGCTTACTCTTCCTGCGGAGCTTATCAGCATGGGGCTTGTGATGAAGGGGCTTTTCGGCGCACCGGAGACAGCGGCGGATGGCAGCCTTTACCGCCATGTGTTTAAAACATCTGCCGAGCCGCCCAGCATGGTTATCGAAAAAGGGCTTACGGACATCGGGGCTTATTTTCTTTACAACGGCTGCAAGGTTTCCGGCTTTGAAATGACAGTGGGCGGCAGCGGAGAACTGACCGCATCAGTAAGTATCATGGGCGGCAAGCGCACTCTGAACACAGAAAGCTATGACGATGCGCCTGTGAACCTGCCCTTTGTCCGTTTGCAGAACTTCAAAGCGAGCATACACGAAGGCGGGGTGCTTATCGGCAATGTTTCCAGCTTTTCGGTGAACATAAACCCTAACCTTGAGAACGACAAATACGCCATAGGCGGAGATGGCTTCCGCACGGAACTGCCCGAAGGCTTGTTAAGCGTGAGCGGAAGCATCAGCACATTTTTCAGGGATGTTTCCCTTCTGGAAAAGGCGGTGAACTCCGCAACAACAAGCCTCAAGCTTAGTTTTGACGCAGGGGTTAAGGGGGCTTTTGAACTGCTTTTCCCCGAAGTGCGCCTTGAGCAGAAAGACCCCGAAGTTTCGGGGCCGGGCGGAATTATGGCTACTTTTAACTGGAAGGCGCATTACGAAGCATCCGCCGAGGGCAGCAGTGTTGTTGCTACGCTGGTGAACGAAGTCGAAAGCTACTAGGAGGAAGGCATGGCACTTAAAGCAAGGGCATTGAAAAGAAAGGAAATAAAGGCACTCAAGGCGCAGGGGATAAACCTCGCACAGGCAGGGAACACAGACGCTCAGGAACTGGTAGACACAGTGCTTGACATGGCTTTTGCGGATAAGCAGGACGAGCTGGATGAGATGGACTACAGCGAGTGTCTGAAGCTTTTTAAAAAGGTGGTAGCTCTCACCTTCGGCACGGATGAACAGGAAAAAAACTGACAGAGGTTGTCCGGCACGGCATGAGGTACGGGGCTTACTGCGCCGAGTGCCGCAAGCTGGGCAACCTGAAATGTGAGGGCTGCGAGTTGAACATAACTTGGGAACTGGACACAGCGGCGGCGGATGCGCTCACGCTTTTTGCGGATGTTCATGCGCAGGTAAAAACTGTTGGTAAGCAAATTCTGGGGCTTGATTACGGAGCATTGTTTCAGGTGGCGGATGTTTACTGCATGGAAGTAACCCCAGCCATATGGCGTTATATAAAAGCGATAGAAGAGGAAGTTTTCAACAATGGCAAACACTAACGTAGGCATAGTTATAACAGCGAAAGACCTTACCGCAGGGGCTTTTAACTCTGTGCGGTCAAGCCTTAACCGTGTAACGGATATGATGTTTTCATTGAAAACTGCTGTTGCTGCGGTTGGCGGCGGTGCTTTAGCAGGCTCTGTTATCAAAACAGGGGCAGGCTTTGAGCAGATGGGCGTTTCTATGAAAACTGTTCTTGGTTCTGCAAAGGCGGCAGAGGAGGCTATGAGCTGGATAAAAGACTTTGCCGTACAGACCCCATATGAGCTTAAAGAGGTTAATGACGCATTTATCAAGCTGTCTGCCTACGGTATTGATGCCGCTAAAAATATGCAGTGGATAGGCGACACTGCCGGAGCAATGGGAAAGCCGCTTAATCAGGCTGTTGAGATGGTGGCGGATGCCATAACAGGTGAGTTTGAACGCCTTAAAGAGTTTGGCGTAAGAGCCAGTCAGGAAGGAGAGAACGTAACCTTTGCATGGACACAGAACGGAGAGCAGCTTACCAAAACAGTCAGCAAAACATCCGAAGACATAAATACCGCCTTGCAGGAGATTTTCAGCCGCTTTAAAGGGGGAATGCAGGAGCAGTCACTAACCATGAACGGCATTGTTTCCAACATACAAGACAAGTGGTCGGAGTTTATGCTGAAAATAGCCGAAGGCGGAGCTTTTGACGGTGTGAAAGCTGCACTTGAGGAGGTACGGAAAAAGCTTGATGAATGGGCAAATGACGGCACAACGGACGAAATAGCCGCCAAAATTAACGAAGGTTTTCAGATTGCTGTGCAGGTTATAGAAGTGGCTGCTAAGGGTGTTCTGGCTTTTAAGGCGGGGCTTGATGCCGCTTATGCTATAGGCGCAAAACTTGTTGAGGTTATTTCAACAGGGTTTCAGAAAATTTATGACCTTTCCGCAAAGGTTGCTGACGGCTTGGGTAAGGTTTTCGGCTGGCTTGGTAAAGGTGCTGACTCTATCGGGCTTGACTCTGTGGGTGACTTTTTTAAATCTGCCAAAGAGGGGGCAGAAAACGCAAGCGCACAGTATAAACAAACCTCGGAAATGTTTGCCAACCTTGCAACAGCCGCTAACGAGGCTGTGGATGCCGCCTTGCAGAGAATTGTTGAAGTCAGTGAGGCGATGGACTCCGTGAGCGAGTTTTCCCAGAAAATTCTTGAAGCCATGCAGGAAGCCAGCAAAAAAGCGCATGACGAAATGGCGAAAAATGCCGCAGACAACTACGAAAAGGTAAAAAAGAAATGGCTTGAAATGATAGACCTCACCGACAGGGTGAACGGTATCTCAAATTCTTCCGTATCAGGCGATAACGGAAGCACAACAACCTTCGGCTTTGCTAACGGCGGGGTTATCTCCGGCGGTTTTCGTGCGTTTGCCAGTGGCGGAATAGTCACCCGCCCCACGCTGGGCTTAATAGGTGAAGGCAGATACAACGAGGCGGTTGTTCCCCTGCCGGACGGTAATAAAATACCTGTAGATTTACGCAGTGCAGACAGTCCAAAGACTTCCGGCGGCGATATACACTTTCATATCACTGCCCTTGACTCCAAAAGCTTTGAACAGTATGTCCGTGCAAATCCGCAGGCAATAATAAAGCTTCTTCTGGAAAAGCTGAAATATGGCGGAGACTTTGCCGATGCAGTAGCAAGGGTGAAGGCATGATTTATCCTTTAGTTCCCGCTCCTGTTTCGGCAGTAGCTTACACCACCAGTTATGATGTGCTTATAACCTCCACAGGCACAAATGCGGAACAGCGCAGGTTAAAGCAATATCGCCCCAAGCGGGCGTTTGACCTGCAATACGCTTCAAAAGACCTCACCGCCATAGAAAGCTTTTACCACAGGGCAAAGGGCGGGTTTGCGGGCTTTCTTTTCCGCTTTCCCCGCATTGGTTCATATGCGGCGGAGTTTGTGGCGAAGCAGACGGGGACAGGAACAGTTTTTGACCTGCCCTGTGTGAGTGCCGAAAACCTTAAAGTGTACGTGAACGGCGTGGAAACGCCAGTAACTCTTCAAGAGAGCGCAGGAACAGACGGCAGAGACCGTATAGTTTTTGAAGCTGCTCCCGCTCTCGGTGCGCTTATCACGGCGGATTTCACAGGCTTTCTTACGCTTAACTGCCGCTTTGAAGGGGAATACTCAGGCAGTGTCTTGCCTCTCTCTTTCAGCGGTTCTCTAAGGTTGGTGACGGTATGAAATTTTTAACCACTCACTTCCTGAACAGTCTGAAAGCCGAAGCCGCTTCCGACTGCCTTCTCCTTGAAATAAAATACCGCAGCACAGGGCATGTTTGGCGTGTAACTGACTATGATATTGAAATAATAAACAGCGGTGTTGCTTACTCTCCTTTCGCCTTCACTGTGGAGGATTTCAGCCTTGATTCCGGAACGGAGATTGACCGCATCAGCCTGAGCCTTGACAACACTAATCAGGAGCAGACAGGCATATACCTGAACAATGATGAGCGTAATTCATCACTGCGCCTTGTATTTGCCGCACTGGATGAAAAGACGGCGGTTATAGACACTTTATGCCTGTTTTCCGGCTATCTGGAAAACTTTGAGATTGAAGGCTCGCAGATAACACTCACCTGCGTTTCGCCCTTGTTTAAGACCATGAAGCGCACCCTGAACCATTTCTCCGCAAGCTGTATAAACAAGTTCCGTGACGGAGTCTGCGCTTATTCAGGCACGGATAACTTCTGTAATCACACATACACAGGCTGCGCAGCGAAAGGAAACACGGCAAATTTCAGAGGCGGCATAACCGCATCAAAGGTAAGCGGAACTATGGCTGCGGGAGAGATAAAATGATTATTCCCGTTGTCTACGGTAAGGCGGTCATCAAGCCTTTTCCCGTTTACCGTTATGACGCTGAGAACCGCTCATACTTTGCTTACGGCGTTTGTGAAAACACGGTAAGCAGTATAACTCTTTATGCCAGCGGCGCAGAGTATGAAGGCGTTTATACAGTTTCTCATCAGGGAGCGGTCAATCTTGTTATTCCTGATGATGCGGAGCTTCATTACCCGCACATAAATTCACTGCTGGCGGAATTTCCGGCTAGTCTGTTTGAGGAGTACGGCTCAAGGGAGATAGATGTAGCCTGTGTTGTGGACGGCTCTGTTATTTATGACCTTGTTACCGGAACAATGAAGGCGAGCTATAACCCCGTCAACTTCATATACGACTACTTGACAAACACCAAGTACGGCATAGGCATTGACCCGCTTATGCTGAACACAGCCTCTTTCATCACCGAAGCGGAATACGCAGTAAACTACGGACTTATAAATACCTGTGATTTCGGTATTGTCCTGAACTCTGAAAACACAGCCGAAAACCTGTCAAAACTGAAACAGCACGCAAATGCAGTGCTTTATCTTTCCGAAGGGCTTATTAACATAGCGATACGCCGCCTGCGTCCGGTATCTGCGGTTATTGATGATGAGGTTATAGTTTCGGGAATCTTCCGGAAGGGGCTTCTTTCCGAAACAATCGGGCTTATGCACATGAAAACCCACAGCCTGCCGGACTGGAACACAAACCAGTATACCCTTGACAGCGAGCTTGACTACGCCGAAGGGGAGCAGACGCTGGAGTTTGATTATATAGAGGATATTTCCCTTCCGCTCACCTTTGCCCGCCGGATGATGGATCAGGCAAACCACAACGACACGCTGGAACTTGAGATTTTGCAGTCCGGCTTACAGCTTGATTTGTATGATGTTGCTGAGGTTAGTTACTCCGAGCTTGGGCTTAGCGGCGGGCGGTGGCTGGTTAAAAGTATCTCTTACCCCACAAGTGCCACAGTTCGCCTTACTCTCACGCCAGACCCTGAAAGCCTTTATGACAATATAGAGGGCAACTTTGAAGGCGGTGACTACACCATTCGGGACAACAGCCTGAAACCGCCTGCGAAACCCGCAGGAATCAGCACCTCTGAAACTGTGCAGACCCTTGCGGACGGTTCTTATCTTACTGTGCTTGCCGTGTCATGGTCAGTCTCCGCAGGGGCAGCCAGCTACAAGGTATCTGTAATTAACGGAGGTGTGGAACAGGGTTTAACTGTGAGCGGTTTATCAGCTTCGTTCCGTGTTGTGCCGGGCAGTGCGGATATAAGCGTTTGGGCTGTTTCCTACGCCGGAGCGGAAAGCGGTGCGGAAACGATAAGCGTCACAGTCTCCGGCTTGCCCGGCATTCCGCAGGATGTGGCAGGGCTTGATTATGTTCTCACCCGTGAGGGGGCTGTTCTCACTTGGCAGCCGTCAGGAACTGCGGACTTCTCGCATTATAATGTTTATCTCGGCTCTGAAAAATGGCTTGGGCGCATAACTGCAAACAGGGTAGTTTATTCTGTTACGGAGGCGGGCTCTTTCGTTTTCAAGGTAACTGTGGCGAACCGCTACGGACGGGAGTCTGACGGGGTGAGCATTACGGTGAATATCCTTCGTCCGGCAGCAGTCACAGGCATTATAACTGTTCCGAAAACTTACGGCATAGGGCTTGAGCTGGCATACGCCAAAGGTGATTTCTTTGACGGCGTGGAACTGTGGGCAAGCCGGACAGACGACCTCATGACAGCATTTCATCTCGCCACAGTGTACGGAGGCTATTTTCAGCATACAGACCTTGACACAGTGGATGCCTATTACTACTGGGCAAGGGTTAAAAGTACATTCGGGTTGTATTCCGACTGGTTCGGAAGCGTCAGGGGCGAAACAGACGCAGACCCCGCCAAGCTCCTTGAAATACTCACTGGCGGGCTCACACCGGGGCAGTTTACTAACGATATAAGAGAAGGCTTTGAGCAGATAGGCAGCCTGCCTTACATCGAAAAAGCCATAGCGGGCATATTCGCCTATGAAAATGATGTGTATGAAGATGTCTATGAAGACTCTGTAAGGGATGTTGAGCCTATTGACCCACGTATTAAGCTTCAGGCACAGCAGATTGCAGGGAACAACGCCAAAATTACGGAGCTTACTCTCACAGCGGAGGGTATCACACAGCTTGTGGCGAACACTGCGGAAGGTTTGTCAACACTCACCGAGCAGACAAACATCCGTTACACGGCGGTTATTGTTGATACGGAAGCAGGGGAGATAATAGGCGGCTTTCAGATGGGCGCAGACCCCGAAACCCGCATAACAAAAATGCGCTTCATGGCTGACCAGATTGAGTTTGTAAACCCTGACGACATTAATAATTTCTTTGCGCTGTTTAATATGTCAGGCGGGCAAGTCGGGCTGAATATGGACGTTATCATAGACGGAAGTGTCACCACTGGCAAGCTTGCGGCAAGTTCCGTCACAACGGATAAACTCAGCGCAGAAGCAGTAACCGCCGAGAAAATCAAGGTCTCCGAGCTTGAAGCGGGCGGGAATATTTCTATCGCTGACGGCTCTATAAATACACCGCATCTCAAAGCCGGAGCTGTCGAAGGGCAGCACATTAAAGCGACTACTCAGATTACGCTGGATGACGGCGGTAAAATCATTGTCGGCAATCAAAATGTTATCATAGACTCCGCAGGGAGCGGCACAGGCTCAATAATAATCGCACCTGACGGCGGCACGGCAGGGCAGAACTACGCCAGTCTCAAAAACGGCGAGGTTGAGTTTTACTACTGGGATTCTATCAACTCTCAGCATGTTTTATACAAATCACTCCGCAGGGTGGAGACAGGAACAGCGGTAAACAACACCACGGTTAATATTCCGGGTATATTCCGCAGTCAGCCTAAGGTGCTTCTTTCTCCTGCAAATTTGCAGTCTTATTCCGGCGCACATTCGGCGCAGAGCCAGTCCTTCCTTCTGTCTGTTACTAATATGCAGGTGGCAAACGGACGCTGGAGCTTTAAACCCCTCGCACAGCTTGTATTGTCCGCCAGTTCGCTGACAGAGGTTTACAATCTGACTGCGTCTAATACGGCAAACAGCACGTATTTCTCAACAACACCTGTGAGTTCTCCCGAAAACACAGTCAGAATCAGGGTTAATGTCCGCATGAAATCTGTTTTATCAACCGGGCAAAACGGAGTTTACAGGTATAGGCTTGTTTTCTGGCAGGTTATGTACTCAGGCGGAGCAAGCGACACTAAAGATACAGAAATCGGGGCAACAGTTGACTATGTCAGTGATTATATGGAAGTCGATATTCCTCAAGGCACTCATAGTATTACTATACGGGCAAGAGCAAGCACCCTTGATATAGGCACGTTTTCAACAGGCGGGGCGCAGTATGAATATTGGAACGCATTAAGCGACTATTTTGATAAAGACCCGCATCCGGTTGTTCTGCTTACATCGCTCACATCAAAACAGATGATTCTGCCCGCACTCAGTATTCCCTCCGGCTACTCAGTTTATGAAGTCAACTGGGAGATTACTTACATGGGCTATGGCTATGTTTCATGCGGAGTGGCAAATAAGGTTATAAACCGCTCATCCTCAAGCCCTGCGCCCAGCGGCACAGTCATAACATCCACCAGCACATCGTGGAGCAATACGGTTGTTTTCACCCCTTCGGGCAGTCTGCCAAACATGACAATACAAAGGGTTAAAGCCCGTGTCTATGCACGGAAGGCAGTTACATCATCAACAACTCCATATAACGAAATAGTATTTGAAACAGCAACTTACGACATTACAGGTTCAACTATCCTCGCAGAGGGAACAGTGAACTGGATGGCAGCAGGAGAGTAAAATGGCAAGAAACACGACAGTTAATTTAGTAAGCGAGAAAGGACGGAAGCTCACGGCAGAAGAGCATGACGAAACTATAGGCAACCTCAAGCAGACGGCGGATGAGGCGTTTAACAACGCAGAGACATTGCAGAGCGAAATGTCCGAAGGGTTCGACTTTCTGTTTGATAATAAGCTGGATAAAACCGAACAGGCGGCGGACTCTGCGAAATTGCAGGGGAAGGCAATCGGCACAGCAGAGGGTGATGTTCTCACGCAGGGTGCCACGCACATTGTAAACAGCACATCTGAGAATCTCGCTTGCGCTGTTTCATCTGTAGCTCGTTCAGGGGCGGCAAGTGGTTTCTTCGGTTTCAAAGCACAGTATAGTGTAGCATCAAATACAATTTTCAAACTCTCCGGGACAAGATATTCGGGTTCGCAGTATGTGCCTTTTGAGGTAAAAATTACATTCTATACTGGTTCAGACGGAGTTGGTCAAATTGGCATATGTGAATCAAGTGATTTGAATTTGCCTGTCGTCTTTTATTACAAGCACAGTACAAGAGAAATTATAATCGGTGTGAATCAAAATAGTACATATAGAAACTTTAATATGTCAATCAGTTATATATCTTGGAGAGCAAGATGCTTTTTTGAAAACATAACAGAAGTACCTGCTGATTTTTCATTATATACAATTTCTTACAGGCAAATTGTATATAATGACACTGTAGACGTTCTAGCTAACAAGAAAATCAGCTTTCAAAACACAAATGATGTGGCAGCAAATATACTCGATTGGTATGAGGAAGGCAGTTTTACGCCCGGAATCTACGGTTCAAACTCGTCCGGTTCAGGCACATATTCAGCGCAGTCAGGCTTTTATCAGAGAATAGGAAATAGAGTGCATTTTCAGTTGCACATAGTCTGGTCTGCGCACACTGGAACTGGAACTATCAGAGTGAGCGGACTACCGTTCACCCCAAACAATATAGTATCAGTACCATGCAATTTTTTGGCGCAGAATATCGCTTTCGCGGGGACAGTCAAAGGTGCTGTCGGAGCAACTCTTCCAGTCATCGTAGTCTATACTGAGCAATCTGGAGGTAATTGGGATGAAGTTTTAATGTCGGGGGCTGGTGAATTAAGAATATCCGGTTCTTATCGAGTATAAGGAGGTAGTTATGAGTTTGACAGAAAACAGGATTCAAAAATCGATTAATATTATTAACACAGGTTATGGCATGGCAGCAGAAGTGCTGTGGATAAATCAAGTCATTAAAGCAGAAACAGTTATTGCTGAGAGTAACGAGCGTTGCGCATACTCTGAAGAAGACAAAGAGCGTTTTCTTGCTGATGTTGAAAACGCTGAGCAGTATCTCGCTGTGCTGTGCTGGGAATAGATAGTTCAAAAGGTCGCAGAATCGGCTGAACTTTTCGGCTGATTCTGCTGTTAAGATGGTCGCAAGTTTCACTGAACAGGTCGCAGATTATATTGAATTTGGTCGCAAAATTAATTGAACGCTGTATCAATGTAGTCAGATGTAGTCATTTCATGAATAAAGGGTTTCAAAGAAAAAATCTCTGAAACCCTTTATTTATAGTGCCCGAAGCCGGAATCGAACCGGCACAGAATTAAATTCCGAGGGATTTTAAGTCCCTTGCGTCTACCTATTCCGCCATTCGGGCTAAACCTTATAGAATCGGTTTAGTTTTATATGCTGAATTGTATTGTGTGTCAATTACCAACGGAAATTTATCATCCACAAAAAAAGGGGAACCGGAAATCCGGCTCCCCTCTGGAAGTTTTCTTAAAAAAGTCCGCTTACTTCGCGGCGAGTTCTTTGCATGCCTGATAGATGCATTTGAAGAGCTCTTCGCTGTCGCCAACCTCAACACATGAGAAGGCTATGCGCAGGTCTGTTTTGCTGGAGGAGATAGTGCCTATGCCGTATTTATCCAGCAGGTGAATGCGGAGTTCCTCAGCGTCCACAGTGTTCAGCTTAAGGCACATAAAGTAGCCTGAGTTGAAGGGGTAGTAAGTGAACTGGTCTGTGAATTCGCCTCTGTTAAGGATCTCTTTAAATTTAAGCGCTCTTTCTTTGAGCACCTCGAATTTCTGTTTTCTCTGTTTCTCGAAGTCGGGGTGTTCCAGAGACTTGAGAACAAGTGTCTGCGAGGGGTGGGGGCAGTTGGAGATTGTTCCCCTGATGAGGCCTGTAACCTTTTTCTCGATAGCGGCAAACATTTTGGATTCGTCCGCGCTGCTTGTGGCGCCGAAGGTGATAAAGCCCACACGGAAGCCCCATACGAACTCCTCTTTTGTGGCTCCGTCAAGTTTGACGGGGAGAAGGTTTTTGCTTCTGCCCACAAGCTGACCGTAGATAGATTCTGTTATGCTGTCCTCATAGAAAAGTGTGAAGTAAGCATCGTCAGTGACCACAACAAGCTTGATGCCTTTCTCGGCGATGGCTGTGAGGCCGTCCGCTATTGCTTTTGCCTCAGCGGGCACGGGTGTGTAGCCTGAGGGGTTGTTGGGGAAGTTGAGGATAACAACAGCCTTCCCTTTTATTTTGCCGCATTCCTCAACCTTGGAAAGCAGAGCCTGAACATTAAACCCGCCTTTCTCAGTGAAGGTTTCATAAGTGGCGATTTCTGCGCCGTTGATAACGGAGAATGTCAGCCTGTAGTTGCCCCAGAACATAGAGGGGAGAACAACATAGTCCCCTTTATCAAGAAACATGTCCGCAACAACGTTAAGGCCGTGGGTAAGCGCGTTTGTAACAACGGGCGAACCTATATTTTTCCCTGCGAGAGAGGGGTTTTCATCGTATATTTTCTTTCTCCATCTCGTTCTCAGTTCAGGCTTGCCTGAAGAGGGCGCATAGGTGAAAACATCCTTAGCGGGGAGCCCTTTGAGATGGTCATAGATGCACTGGAGGTACATGGGTTCGCCCTTCTCCATTGCTATACCTATGGTAGCGTTAAACTTATGAGCCTTTTCCTTAGCCTCTGCCGACTGAGTGATAATGCCTTTGGGCATGTAAATGTTCTTTCCGAGGTCGGAAAGCATTTCGTAAACGGCTGGGTTTACTCCGGCTATAATCTCGTTAAGTTCTTTTGCGAGAGCGTTCATTATATTGCCTCCAATTAACGCATGCTACGGGTGGTTTTAACAGTTGCGAATATACAAAAATTATACACAATTTTAAAGAAGAATATTATACTGTGTATAAGCATAACACTATCACCTACGGAGGATCCGGATGAATCTTGAACTACTTCAAGCACTAAAGACGGCACACGACGCAGAGGTGGAGGGGATGAGGTCCTATCTCAGCTTCGCCAAACAAACACAGGTTGCAGGCGGCAAGAATATTCTTATCCAGCTTGCCATGGACGAAATCGACCATATGGAGCTCATCAACAAGTTTATGGAACGCATGCTGAAAGGCGAAGTCTACCAGACGGTGGATGTGCCGAAGGCAAGGCTGGACAAGTTTATGCCCAAGGTTGCTGATGCCAGCCTTCAGAAGATGGATAAGGCTGATGTGGGCGATCTGGACGCGCTGAAAATTGCCCTTGCACATGAGGAAAAAGCGCGCCTCTTCTACCTTGATCAGGCTCAGAAAACAGACAACCTCCAGGCGAAAAAGCTCTTCACCGACCTTGCCGCTGTCGAGCAGAAGCATTATGACATTCTTCAGGCCGAAATCCAGTTCATCCAGCAGGATGGTTTCTGGTTTGACATGATGGAGTTTTCTCTGGAAAAATAAACCGTGACAATAAGATATAATCGCAGATATTTTTTTGACAAATCATATTGACAAACAAATCCGCTGTTGTTATATTCGTCTCTCGTTACGGTTGTGACGGTTATAATTCCCTGATAGCTCAACCGGCAGAGCAAATGACTGTTAATCATTAGGTTGCAAGTTCGAGTCTTGCTCAGGGAGCTTACAGAAAAGCCCGATTCCTCACGGAGTCGGGCTTTTTTCGTTCAGGTTTATCTGAAACAAATAACGCCCCCTTTTCAGGGGGCGTTTCTACCTGCGTTATCAGATTTATGGTACTAAAGCCCGCTGATCATCTCTGCGGCTTTTTTGGGGTTGTGCGGAAGGATCTTTCTGGCAAGCTTAACCTTCTCCAGCTTCTCCTTGTCGTTCTTATTGGCAAGCTCAAGCCTGTGGAGCTTCGCATAAAGAAGGTTGTAGTCGCCAAGTGCGTCTGCGTATTTCTTGTCATCAAACGGAATTGACATATCAATCCCTTTAACATCCCACACATTGCCGGAATTTACGAAGGGCATGAAATCCTCAACATCGCGCTCATCAACAGTGACCGGGGTTTCGTTCTTCCAGTCGGTGAAAAACAGGCCTTTCTTTGTTGCCTTGATGGTGTAGCTTCCGTTAAAGGTTTTCTTCACATCGTTCATGTTGTCATAAGTCCACCATGAGGTAGCTATCTGGTCATGTGATGAGTGGCAGGATTCGCAGTTCCTTGCCTTGCCTATGGAGTGGCTCATTTTGTCCATCTGAATCCATGCAAGCATCTTGCTGTTCTTTTTCAGCTTGGATGTGCCGTTCATAATGTACATATCGTTCACTTCGTCCGGCTTCCTCTCGACCGTAAAATCCTTCTCGCCTATTTTCGCATTGCCTTTGACAGTCATGGGCTCTATCTCGCGGAGGATAAGTTTATTCACCTTTTTCACATCCTCTTTGATGTTCAATACAGCCATAGGATAGGGCTTCATGGGTATCCACACGCCTCTTTCGGGGTGTTTCACAAGCGTGGGCATGCTTCTTGTGCCGTAATATTCTTTATGTTTGGTCAGCGCCTTCACCTGCCCTTCCTGCTTGCCGGGGCCCCAGAAGGTGAACTGGTATGCGCCTACAGACTGAATGTGGCAGGATGTGCAGTCCACATTGCCGTGATCCTCGCTTTCAAGAGCGGCCTGATAAATATCCTCATGGCAGTTTTTGCAGGATTCGCGGGCGGACTGGGAGCTCAGGTGGCCGTAGCTATGGTTTTCCATCTTGTGGCAGTCGTTGCAGGTAACTCCGTTTGCCATGTGCACATCATCCGGAAGCTCATTCACGGGAAAAGCAAACGCGCCCCTCATGTAGCCTGCGCCTCTTCTCCTGTCCATGGGGCCGGCATGGCAGATTGTGCCTTTGCCGTTTCCGTAGCATGAAAGGGGTTCGGGATCTTTTTTGAAGGTGTGGCGGGCGTTTGATGCCTTATATCCCTGATAGTGGCAGTCATTACAGCTTGCGTGGCACTGGTTGCAGTTTCTGGCTGAGCCGTCGTTGTGCGCCTTCGGGTATTCCACGGCAAGTTCGCCGCTGATAGCCTCATGGTTGTCACCGAACCATGCTCCGCAGTTCTGGGGGCCGGGTTTCAGATCGCTGAATTTTTTGTACCCTCTCTGGTATCTGTTCTGACCCATGCTGGAGACATTGTATTCTTTAACCTCATTCTCGTGGCATTTTCCGCAGGTTTTTTCCGCAATTGAGGGGTCATATGCCATGGTTTCGGGATCGTGGTCATGGTAGAAAAGCTGTGCGAGAACAGCAATTCCCTGAGCTTTGGCTTTTTCGGGATCAGGCTTTCTCATAAGGTATGCGAAGGGAACTTTTCCCTGAGGCTGAATGGGGTCGTAATTTGTGATGTCCCTGCCGACTGCCTGATACTTGTGGTTTTTGCCCACAGCCGCATAAAAGGGACGGGGCATTCCTTTGTGCGCCTCTTCCGCAGTCATTCCGGCGGGATTACCGAGGTGACAGTCCTCACAGGCGACTTCGCCCATGTTAACTTCCTTTTCAACCTCAGCAGGGTCGAGATAAAGCTGTGGGTAGCCGAGTTTTTCCATCTCCGCCTTGCTTCCGTGACATGTGATGCAGGATGACTTCTCCGCAGCCTGTGCGGCGCCGAAGCTGAAAAGCATCATAAGACAGACTATTATAAGTTTTTTCATAAAATAAACCTCCGTGTACTGCGATCTGTTGAGCAACACACATGCCACGGAGGCAGAAAATATTATGACAGAAATTCACCTGATTTGATATGAGTTTATGGTTCATGCAAAGGCTAGTTTCCCGCTAGGAATCTTGCATTATGCAAATGCTGTTTCTTGCAATTTGCAAAGAACTGCTACTTACCGTCCTTAATTTGGCTATGGTACTTGACATAACCTTCTTCATCAAAATTAAAATTATCGTTAACAATATATCCATCGGGAACTGAATCTAAGAATACATGCCAAATTTTTCCTCTGTATGTTTCAACAGTACTTTCTGCCCATCTTATTTTGTGCTGGACTTCTCTTAAAGTGAACGCCCTGTTCTGTTGCTTTGCATCATTAAAAAAGTGAAAAACTGCTCTTGGCTTCCTACTTCTGTCTCTTCCCATACTTGTTACCTCATTTTTAGTTAAAAGCGGGCAATAAGCATATGCTAACAAAAAATTATGGAAAGATCATGCCAAAGTCAAAAAACCTCACCCTATGCCGTATTCCTTGAGCCTGCGGTATATGGTGGAAGCGTCTATGCCGAGAATTTCGGCGGCTTTTGTCTTGCTTCCTCCGGCTTCGCTCAGTGCGGTCAGTATATGCTCCCGCACAACATCGTCCAGCTTCCGGGAAGTGCCTCTTCCCGCCGGATCAGGCATATGGAGTGACGCAGGCGATATAATATGCCCTGTTTCCAGTATCACCGCCCGTTCTATGATGTTCGAGAGTTCGCGGACATTGCCCGGATATGAATAATTTTCCAGAAACCTCACGGAATCTGCCGAGAAGCCCTCTATCTTCGGGTTTATGTGGCGGAACCTGCCGAGGAAATATTCAGCCAGCGGCATTATGTCCTCTTTTCTTTCCCTTAACGGCGGAACCTTAATCTCCAGCACGTTCAGCCTGTAGTACAGATCCTTGCGGAAAGTGCCGTTTTCCGCCTCCTCTGCGGGATTGCGGTTGGTGGCTGCGATGAAGCGGACGTTCGCTGTTTTCTGCTCAACAGAGCCTAAGGGGTAGTAGGTTTTTGTCTCTATAAAACGCAGAAGCTTTGCCTGCGAGGGGAGGGGGAGCTCGCCTATCTCATCCAGAAAGAGTGTTCCCCGCTCCGCAGCAGAAACAAGCCCCCGCTTATTGGAATCTGCTCCGGTGAATGCCCCCTTGCGGTAGCCGAAAAGCTCGCTCTCGAAAAGCTGTTCCTGCATATTGCCGCAGTTCACTGCCACGAAGGGCGCAGTTCTGCGGGCTGATACACCGTGTATGAATCGGGCGATTATCTCTTTTCCGCTCCCTGTTTCCCCGGTGATGAGCACGCCGCTGTCCGCCTTGGCGGCACGGGCGGCAAGCTGCATTATATCTTCAAACCTGCGTGATTTATAGACGGGTGCGAAGCTTCCGGCGCTCTGTCTGCCGAAGTCGATGAGGGTTCGTATCTGCTCCAGCTTTTTTATGAGAATGTCCGGATCCACAGGCTTGAGGATATAGTCGTATGCTCCGCTTTTTATGGCGTTTACCGATTCGGTGACAGTGCCGTAGCCGGTCATCAGTATCAGGCGCACTTCGGGCATCTCCTCACGCAGGGCTTCCAGAAGCCCAAACCCGGTCATCCCCGGCATACGCACATCAGAGACCACAGCGTCCGCACCGGAGCTCTTTATATGCGCCAGCGCCGTTTCCGGCTCATAGAACGCGGTAACGTTAAACTCGTTCTCAAGGCTCTTTTTCAGAAGCCCGCAGAGTGTTCTGTCATCCTCAACTATAACTACTTTCATTAAATTCGCACCTTACCGCAGTCCCTTTCCCTTTCTCGCTTCTCACGCTGATTTTTCCGCCGTGTTCGGTTATTATCCTGTGGGTGATGGAGAGTCCGAGACCTGTTCCCTTATCCGGCGATTTTGTCGTGAAGAACGGATCGAATATCTTCTCCAGCTTTTCAGGCTCAATGCCGCTGCCGTTGTCCTCAGTATCAAGAATAACCTTTCCGTTCTCCCTGAAAAGGCGGAACACCACCCTGCCGGACGGGAAAACAGCGTCCACCGCGTTCACTGCGATATTCAGAAAAGCCTGATTTATCAATGTCCGGCAGCCATCAATATATGCGTCCTCAAGCTCGGTTTCTATAAACACCCCGCCGCCGGCACGCATAAACCGCACAGTTTCACCGACTATTTCCTTAAGGTTCAGCCGCTCCTTGGTGCAGCTGTCATATCCGTCCGCCACAAGGCGCTTCATGGAGGCGATGATCCCGACACACCTTTCCGCCTGTGCCTTAACCGCCCGAACCTCGTCAGTGGAGCCGCATTCCTTTTCTATGATCCCCGCCGCAAGGAGGATGGAGTTCAGCGGTGTTGAAAGCTCGTGGGAAACTCCTGCGCTGAGTATGCTTAAGGATGAAAGCCTGTCTGCAAGCTCCATCCTTTTCTGCGCCGTTTCCCTCTCTTTTATATGATTCCGCAGGGATACCGCCATTTCCTGAACCTTGGCGGCTATGTCCCCCAGTTCGTCTGTATAGTCCTCTTTTATCTCGTAATCCAGATTTCCCCTGCCGTAGTTTTCCAGAGCCTTTTTCAGCCCGCCCAGCGGCTTAAGGAACTTTTCCGCGAATATGAAGGCGGTGAGAACTGCCATAAAAACAGACAGTGAAAGGACGAGTATGAACCCCGTTTTAAGAGCGCGGAGATTGCGAAAGGCGTACTTTGAGTCGATCACCGTGCAGACTTTCCATGAAATATCCGTCCCTTCGTAGGGGTAAACCGTGGTGTATCCGAGGAAATCGCCGTTTTTCAGGCGGATTATGCCGTCCAGCCCTTTGATTACTTCATCAAAGACATCCGCTCCGTAAACCGTCTGGAAGCGGTGGTCATGCTGCATCTGGTTTGCAAATTCGTAGCTCTTGTTTTTATGAAAAAGGAAAATTCCGTGGCGGTCGGGGTTGATCTTGTTTTTCTCCACTATGAAAGAATGCCCTTCATTGCGGTTAAGCCTGTTCACCACCTCGCCGAGGCGTTCGCCCCAGTAGTTCACCACCAGATACCCCGCATGCCCTGAACCGGCAAAGTAGGGGACAACAGTGCGGATCATGGACGGGCAGAAGCTTACCGCATCGGGAAGAAAGCCCCGCTCAAACTTGCTGAACAGAATCTCCGGCCTGTCAAGCTCAGCCGCATCCTGTATGAAATCCTTGGAGGAAATATCTATGGGTTCGTAGTCAGCTTCGCCGGAAAGGTTTTCGCACTCACGCATGAAAACCTGAATCTTTCCCTCCTTATCCACAAGGCGTATCGCCTGAACCTCACGGACATTATTGCAGTAGTCCATGAAAAGGGTTTCGGCGCGTTCCTTCCCCTCACCGTGGAAAATGAAGCGGCTGTTGACCGGGTTGGTGTAGAGACCGTAGGTTACGGAGCGGATATGCCCCAGAAAATCGGAGACCGTGCGCTTGTCCGCCCGCAGGAGCTCGGCAGTGCGCTTCTGTATCTCAAAGAGAACAGCCTTCTGCGACTGCGAATAATAAACACCTGTGGAAAAAACAAGAACCACAGTGACAAGAATGCTGATCCATACCGCAAGTTTTTTGCTCATTGCAATATATAAACTCCGCTGCCTGTTTTAGTCAAACTTATTAAATCTGTTGCGTTAAGCGGCTTAATAATTTTTAATAGGCTAATCAACCCGCGGCGGAGAACGGATGTTTATTCTTTACATCATCTATATCTTTTACGGTCTGGCTTTTTTTACACTGGGAGTTGCTGTTCTCACCAAAGACACAAAGCTCAGCAGTCTTGATATTGCGCCGATCCTCTGGCTTCTGGGCTTATTCGGCGTGGTGCATGGACTTCATGAATGGATAGAGCTTTACATGCACATGAATAAGGCTGACCCTCAGTTTAATTTCATGAGCTGGAAGATTGTCCGCCTGCTTATTGTGGAATCATCATATGTTATCATGCTTGTTTTCGCTCTGGAGCTCATGCTTGTTGTATCAAACAGGGCAAGGCTTTTCGCCAGCAGGAAAAACGCCAAGCTGTGGGGCGCTTTCATAATTCTTATCCTCACTGCGGCGGTGTTCCTGATCTCTGTGGAATACAGGCATGACAAGCTGATCCGAAATCTCATCGGCTTCACAAGTTCTATATTTGCGGGCATCGGCCTTGTGCTTTATTCAAAATCGGTTATGAGCGTGTCAAAAAGCGGTGCGGCAAACTTCCGCTATGCGGGCTTCTCGCTGGTTGCGTATGCGTTTCTCACCGGGGTCATACCTACAGGAACCATTATCCCCCTTATCGGCATAAATGTTGTGCTTCTGCGCGGACTCAGCGCCCTTTCCCTGATGTTTTTCATGCTGAGGGCAATGAAAACCTTTGATGAAGAGCAGTACAGGCTTATAGAAAAGCGGCTCCAGCTTCTGGCGCAGAGCGAAAAGCTCACTTCCATCGGCAAACTGGCGGCAGGCATAGCCCACGAGATAAACAACCCGCTCTCCAATGCGCTCCTGAGTACGGAAATACTGAAAGGCAAGGTAGAGGGGAACGAAAAGGCTCTTGCACGTCTTGAGTCCATAGAAAAAAATATAGAAAGAGCAGGCAGGATAGCCAGAGAGCTTCTGCTTTACTCAAGGGAGAAAGGTGTGGAGTTTACCGAAATCTCCACGGAATCGCTCCTTGAGAGTGTAAAAACCCTGCTGAGCAACCAGCCTTTTTATAAAAATATAAGGTTTAAATGTGAGCATCCTCTGTATTTTCAGGGCATTTTCTGGAAAGCGGAGGAGGTTTTGATCAACCTGATCATGAACGCCGCCGAGGCATGCCCGGAAAATCCCGAAATATCAGTGGAATGCTCCGAAGAGGAAGGCTTCGCGGTGATAAAAGTGCGGGATAACGGCCACGGGATTCCGGAAAATATAAAAACAAAGGTCTTCGATCCCTTTTTCACCACAAAAGAGGTCGGCAAAGGTACGGGGATGGGGCTTTACGTCACTTACAACATAATGAGGCTCCACGGCGGAAGCATTGAAATTTTGAGCGAGGAAGGGAAGGGGACGGAGGTTTCCGTGCGTTTTCCCGAAGAGGCTTGTGATGGCGGAAAAAATACTGATAATTGACGATGATGCCGAACTAAGGGAAAATATTGCGGAAATCCTTTCCGAAAGCGGCTTTGAAACGGACGAAGCCTCCTCAGCGGAAGCAGCTTTGGAAATTCTGAAAATATCTCAGCCGGATATTATCCTCACCGATTACATCATGCCGGAAATGCTGGGCACAGATCTTATCTCCTATGTGAAAAAGAATTATCCGGGGATAAGCGTAATAATGATCACCGCGTTTGCCACAGTCGACAACGCTGTGGAAGCCATGAAAAGAGGCGCGGACGATTATATCGCCAAGCCTTTCAGGAAGGATGAGCTTCTGATAAGCATCCGTAAGAACATAGAAGAGAGCAAATTTTCAAAATGTATCATCAATGCAGGCATGGACGAAACTCTCTCCTGCATATCAAACACCATAAGACGGCGTATTATCCTCCTGCTGTTTGAGGAGAAAAGGATGCGCTTCATGGACATTACCCGGAGCCTAGGCATTGACGACCACACCAAGGTGAACTTCCACCTTAAAATTCTCCGTCAGTCGGACATAATTTCGCAGGATAATGAGAAAAACTATATCCTGACCAAGGCAGGTGAAAAAATAGTCCACTGTCTCAAGACTATCTCTCAAAACATAACATCCTTGTAATAAAAATCTTTTTTCTTCTGTGTGAAATCCGTTTCACAGAAACTGTGCAAACTGTCAAGATCATTTTTCTGGAACTCTGCCTCCTGTTGAAAGTAATCATTCATTATGCAGCTTTTTATAAGCTGCCTGATGAAATCAGGAGGTTGATTTATGATGCGAAATGGTATCGTTTTTTTTGCATTGGCTCTGCTGGCGGTTTTTACCGCGTCAGCCGAGGCAAAAGACTCAAAAGGCTATATGTCATGGAAAACAGAAGGCTTTGCAGGTCCTGAAAAATGCGCCGAATGCCATGAGGATGTTCATGCTCAGTGGGCCACAAGCTGGCACACAAAAAAAACCGAATGGGGACCCGCTTACCCTGAATATTCCGCAGGAAGGGATTATCCGTGGGGAAAAGAAAAGATATACCCATGGGTAAAAAGGGACTGGGACAAGCTTGACACTTACATGATCCTCGATAAAAAGGATGACAATACCAACTACATAGCCATAGACAAAATACAGTTCAAGAATGTTGAGCTTGTTGTCGGCTCCCAGCGCAAGCAGAGATACGCTGTTTATTATGACGGCGCACCCCGCAAGGCATGGCTCGCCGCAACAGAAGACGGCGGTATTTCATGGAAGCTTGACAAGACAAAGACTGTGGACTACCCCGGCAGTAAAGAAAGAGCCGGCTACCATTTCCTTTTCATAGAGGTTAAGCCTAAAGACGGCGAAATGAACAAGGCCAATTACGGCGAGTTCCGCTCATGGCAGGAACGCTGTATAGCCTGCCACTCCACAGGATTTGATGTAAACGCGTGGAATAAGGCAAAGGCCGACTATGTAGCAGGTAAACGCAAGGATCTGAGAGACACATTTGTTTCAAGCATCAGCATATCCTGTGAGGCCTGTCACGGCGGCGGCGCGGTACATGCCGAAAACCCGTCAGCAGACAATATAATAAACCCTGCCAAGCTCACTGATGTCAAAGAAAGACAGATAGTATGCTCCCGCTGTCACACAAGAGCCCAGACAAATACCGCCCACGGCAAGGGCTCTAACGACAACAGAGGCTTTATCCTCGGCAAAAACAAATACGAGGATGTAATGCAGTACACCCGTCCCTCATGGGGCAAAGGCAACCGTCAGGTTTCAATAGACGGCAAAGGCAGACGTGACCACCAGCAGGATATGGACATAATGCTCAGCGCCACAATAGTCGGCGAGCACAGCACCCATGCAAAAATGGCATGCTTTGACTGCCACACGTCCCATAATGTGGGCAATAACCCCAAAAGCCCGTGGCTGTTTGATAAAACACCGGCGGAAGTCTGCGCAAAATGCCACGGCTCAAATGCCGAAGCTGTTCTTAAGGTGCTTGACGGACGCAGCGGCTGGAAAAAATCAGGCTATCCCGACTGGGCTACCGAATACGGCCGTGAACCTAACAAGCAGCACATATTCAATTTCGATGCGCAGGGAAGATCCTTCGGCATAACACCCGAACAGTACCACTGGGCGCTGAAAAAAGAAGGTGATGCCGCCAAAGCATCCGACTGGGAAGCTATATGGCCATGGGAAAAAACAGCAGCGGAAAAAGCAGGGCGTACAGTGTTCATAGGCGCTGACCCTGTAAAGAAATAATCTTTTCTCCTTAATAAACCGACAAAAAACCCGCCGGAGCATTCTTCGGCGGGTTTATATTTATCAGCCGCTGAGGCTGAAGCGCACGGGGAGTTCAACAATAACTTCTTCCCCGGTGTGATTTTCGTACGGCGCCGCACGGTAAACGCTCTCAAATGCCTCTTTGTCCAAAGCCTTAAAGCCTGAGCTCAGTATAATCTCTGTTTTTTCAACCCCGCCGTTTTCCGTGAGGTAAACCCTCAGCATAACTGTTCCGTTCCAGCCCATTCTCCTTGCCAATTGAGGATAAGTAAGCTGCGAACGCACCTTCTGCCGCATGTGTTCGGTGAGGAAACTCATTTCCTGTTCGGTAAGAACAGGGGCAGCAGCCTCAGGCGCCGATTCCGCAGACAGGGCGGAGGGGAAATGCAGTGCCGCCGGTTTTTCAGCAGGCTCAGATTCCGCATCTGTTTTTTTCTCTCTTCCGGAAACAATTTCCGCACCGGATTCATCGGGCTCTTCGCGGAGTATCTGCTCAACGGCTTTCGCTGAGACAGCGGGATGCTCTGCGGGAGGTTTCGGTTTTCGGGATACAGAGGCAGAGGAGGACGGAGCTTTTGCTTCTGAGACGAGGAACTCATGCTTAGGCTCCGCCGCCCTGTATCTGCTTATGAGTGTTACGGCAACGGAACCCCCGGATTCCGCTGTACTTTTTATCTGAATCGGTTCCGCAAGATGCAGAACCATAATATGAACCAGTACGGAAAAGCCTGTGAAAACAATCAGGCGGGAGTTTCCGTCATTGCGCCTGTCTGCCTGTATCTTCAACATCATATATTTCCACATTTCTGAGACCGTAGCGGGAGCATACTGCATCAACTAGGTTCTGCCTCACAGTTATGACGGGTATCGCGCCTCCGGCTGTGACCTTTTTAAGAAGGCTGTCCCATCCGCCGCCCCGAATCTCATAGCGTCCTATTTCATCAAGAACCGTATAAACATTTTTATACGGGACGTCACCCATGCTTTTTTCCCCGAATGCCAGTCCGTCGGCATCAAACACAAAACCGCTTTTACTGCGTCTGCACAATTCGGAGGATTCACCTGTTTTTATATCTCGGATCCTGTAACCTGTTTTCATACCGTCCTCATATATGCCTTCCGCTGTAAACCCCCTGACATCTGCTCCATCAGGCAGTGTTTTGAGAAAAGCCTTAAGATAAGATGTTTTGCCTCCGTTAACCTCTCCGGTAATGAGTACCGCCTTGCTTCCGCCGCTGTCCAGAACAGAGTCCATCATAACTGCTATACCGCTTACAGGGTTTCTCAGCAACGCCTTAACATTTACATGGGGAGTCACTGTGCCAACAGTGCCCCACGCAAGCTCAAGCACCGAGTCTATTCTGTCGCCGTATCTGCGTCGGAAGAAGTCTGCTATCAGCGGATGCCCCATCTCGGAGACCAGTCCGCTCAGAGCGCATGTTGTTACAAATGCCCGCACAGCAAGCCTTACACCCTCAAGAAATCCATGAGTGCTGAAGAAGCTGCCTTCCGGTGATTTCAGCACGAAACCGGAAATGAACGATACAACCGCTATTGGCAGCCATATCTTCCACGAGGCGAACCGTTTCAGAAAGTTTCTGTACCTGACAGAAACAGCCAGTGAGTAAACCAGCAGCACATATGCGAGCCACTCACTTTTATCCATAAAGCCCACGACAGCGACTATCACCCCTATGTGCAGAAACAGCCACAGGAGTGAATAACGCCCCGCGCGGCCTTGCATAACAGAGCCCAATGGAGCACCCTGCTTTATTCCGAATGTTATGGGTTCACCACTTCCCTTGCTTCTCGCTGCTGCCGCACAGCCTATGGCAGAAGCACCTGCACCGAGAACAAAACTCAGCGCAAATATAAAAACTATACCGTACACAGGGCTGACAAACGGAAGCTCAAAACCTGTGGCTGCTTTTTCAAAAAGCTGCTCATAAACAAAATATATGCTGGCTCCGTAAAGCATCAGCAACCGGATTACTTTGTGAAGTACCGCCCACTGCATGGCGAGTCCGCCGCTTAATAGGAAGCCGCTGAAATTTCTACCGAGAATGCGTGTTCCCGCCTCAAACAGAAAGCTCTCGATGGTAATTGCTATCATCGGAACAACGACCTTAGGGCTGGGTGAAAAGGTTTTCAGCATAGCGGAGGTAAGCCCCGCCCTGTAAAACATCCCCTTGGTACGCCATTTTGTTCCGAAGGCACTGAGCACAGCAATGCCTATTGCCGTGAGAAAATGCCCCTTAAAAGGGATCCTCAGATTATGAAGAAAAGAGCCGAGGGTCATCTCGGAGGTCCCCCAGACACCCCCCGCTATGGCTCCTTTTCTCCATTTATCGTCGCTGCTGTCGGCCAGTGACATATTAAATTTTCATTTTAAGCTTGGCGTAGTATGTTCTTCCCGCCTGCGGCAGACCGTATGAGAGCTCGTACTCCTCATCCGCCACATTTTCAACGCCGACCTCAATGGAGGTGTACTTAGCCGGAATAATCTCAGCTCTGAGATCTGCCGTCCAATAGGTATCCAGCTCGGTGTAGCTGTAGTCGGCTTTCTGTGAATAACGTCCTTTTTCCATATTCAGTCTGCCGCCGAGAACAAACATTTTCCCTATTCTGTATGAATGATCCAGATAGAGCTTGTGTTTAGGCACATCGGCAACCGTATCGGAATCATCACCTTCTATGCTTTTTTTCGCATCTATGTAGGCATAAGAAACTATAGTGGTGGTATTTACGGTGAAATCACCCCCCAGCATCATCTCAACGCCTTTCATTGTCACGTCATCTATGTTATCAGAAGTCTGCGCGTCTGATGAGGCATCCGGATCACTGCCGGTGTAGGGCGCTTTAGTGTTGATTTTGTCATCAATTTTTGAATAGAAGATATTCGCCTGAAGAAGAACAGTGTCAAACAGGGACTGCTTAATACCTGCCTCATAGTTCATAGCAGTTTCTTCCTTAAGCCCGGGGTTGGCAAAATAAGTTATCTGTCCGCCGTTGTTATATGAATAACTGGAGTACAGCTCCTTCATTGAGGGGAAGCGTGTCTTACGCGCCGCTTTCACATGGAATACGGTTTCAGAAGACATGTTGTAGATTACCGCAGCCTGCGGATTGAAAACCTTTATATCATCGTTCAGTTCATCCTTGCTGTCCGAAGAGATCGCGTTGTTCACCTCATAGCTGCCGCCGAGGCTGACAATGAACCTGCCCAGAGTAACCCTGTCTTCGACACCGGCGAAGTAGGTTTCCGCCACATCCTTTTCCCATTCTGCCATGGAGGCGTTTTTGGTGCGGTGAACATCTTTTTTGTATTGTCCGCTGAGGATAACGGTATTGATTGCTCCGGTTTTCAGCTCAGTATTGAGGATAACGCCGTTGGAGTGATCATCATAAGCGCTGTCGCACCATGAGGCGCTGAAGCACTCACTGTATGAAGCATCCTTATAACGGTTCATCACGTTGTAGTATTCATCCCTGTAGAGCCTTGCTGTGACCGCATAGCTGTCTTTTCTCAGACTTCCGAGGAGGTAATATGTGTCCTTGTCCCAGTCTTCGTAATTCCAGTAACGCACGGGACTGTTGTTTTTACCGTTGTCCGTTTCCTTTGTGTTCGGAGGAAGCTCAAGACTGCTCTCTATATGGTTTATGCCGAAAGCGATCTCACTTCCCTTTGCGAACTCATAGCCCACTTTTCCTGTTACAGTTGCTCTCCTGTAGCCGCTGTTATCACGCAGACCGCCGTTTTCATTGAGCTCACTGTATCCGTCCGGAAGCATGAATCCTTCCGAATCCTCATAAGCAAGGGAAATCATTCCGTATGCTTTGCCTATCTTGCTTCCAACGCCGATTCTTGTCTGATAGGTGTTGTTGGTTCTGTACATAAGCTCAACAGCGGACTCAAAAGCCTTTTCAGGTTTCGCGGTGACAATATTGACTGCACCTCCCGCGGCGTTTGGTCCGAAGAGAACTGAACCGCCTGCTGTTTCAACTTCGATCTTGTCAATCCCGAATGTGTTGTAATTGCCCAGATCAATATAGGCTTCGTAGGGCAGGGCAACGGGAATACCGTCAAAATACACCTGAATGTATCTGTCTGAAAAACCCCTGATATTAAGACGCTTCTCCCCTTTTGAGTTGGGAGCGAAGGATGCGGAAGGAAGCTGCTTGAGCGCTTCCGCAACACTTGAGGCCGACCCAGCCTCAATTTCTTCGGAAGTCACTTCCTGCATGGGCTTTGCATTAAGCCATGAAGAGGAATCGGTTATCTCTATTTCCCCAAGTTTATAGATATGCTCCTCTGCCTTTGCGGCGGAACTGAATACCAGAGCCGCGCTGAGACACGCGGCGGTCAGAATTCTTTTTTGCTTGAACATTTCAGTTTCTCCATATCGTTATTCCCCTTGGCACATAACGGATATGCGCTATATAGATCACTATATAGCGCAAGTCAAGAATAAACTGTCAGAAATTATCAAAGATTTTTAAAAAAAAGGGTTTCAGGAGAGGAGGTGTTCCAGAAGGATCTTAACGCCTATGAGTATGAGGATTATTCCGCCAGCGGCCTCAACCTTTTTGCCGAAGCGCGCCCCGATCCGGCATCCGTAAACCGTGCCGACTACAGAGAAGGCGGCAGTGATAACCCCTATGAGGAGTGCAGGCTGAAAAATATTCACATTCACCGCAGCAAGGCTCACGCCCACAGCAAGGGCATCTATACTGGTGGCGACAGAGAGGAAAATAAGACTGAGCCCTCTTGTGGGGTCGCCCTTGATATTCTCTCCATCATCGTCACTGAAAGCTTCCTTCACCGCCTTAAGCCCTATGGCGGAGAGAAGTCCGAAGGCCACCCAGTGATCCCATGCGCTTATGTACCCGCTGACGCTTCTCCCCGCGAACCAGCCTATAACAGGCATAACCGCCTGAAAAAGACCGAAATGAAAGCCGAGGCGGAATATATGCCGGAAGGAGACATGGCAAAGGAGAACACTGCACGCAATGGACACGGCGAAAGCATCCATGGACAGCCCCACGGCAATCCAGAAGACTTCGAAAAAATTCATATGAACCTCACGGGATTTTGCGGTGTTAAGGATAAGACATCAGGCGGGATCTTTCAACCCCTTAAAACCGCATAAATACGGACAGAGGTATAAATAATCCGCCTGACGTTATTTAATGGAATTTAGAAAAATCTCTTATCTGCGGCATTTGGGACATACGCCGAAGAGAATGTGGCTTCTGTTTTTTACTGAGTAACCGTATTTTTTTGCAATTTCATCCTGAGCATCACGGATTTTCTCATCCAGAAATTCTACCATTGCACCGCATTTTTTGCAGATCAGGTGATCATGGGGCTCTTTTCCGATCACGCTCTCGTAGCGGACTGAACCGTCATTAAAATTGAGCTCGCGGGCTATTTCCGCCTCAACAAAGAGCCTCAGCGCACGATACACAGTGGCATGCCCAATGCTTGAATCATGCTTTTTGAGAGCTTCGTAAAGCTCTTCTGCTGTTGTGTGTCTGCCCAGTTCAATAAAGGTTCCGAGGATGATTTCCCTCTGGCTGGTGGCGCGGAGTTTTTTTTCGGATAAATACTCAGAGAGCCTTCTCAGGGCGATGTTTTTTGTTTCTTTTTTCATAATAACAACCGTCTTCTTGTGTATTAAGACCGCATATCAACAGCCTCTAAGAAAAACTTATTAGTTTTAGTAAAAATAATCAATATTTTTTTGATGTCTGCACCTTTGGGAAAAAGATTTTATTTTACAGGTTTTTCAGCGCTCACCATGTTCACATTGACAAACTAAGTTAATGGGTTACAATATAATACTATACAACTGGGTTTCGAGCCTTTTCCGGGGTGTTTATATGTGCAGCAATTTTATTGGCGGTGAAGAGAGTGTATCTCTCTCCGATGTCAGAAAGGGAGAAAGATGCGAGATCGCAGGATTCTGTAAATGCTGCGACAGGCAGTCCGTGCGCAGGCTCATAGACTACGGCTTCATAAAGGGGCGCATCCTCGAAGTGATAGAAGATGCCGGAGACGGGAACATCACAGTGGATCTGGAAGGGAACAGGCTCTGCATATGCGGCAGCCTCTCCAGTAAGATAACCATAACCCCGTGCAGACACAGGCACGGCAGACACAGATAAGAAGGAAAAAATGGCAGATATAATAATCACGGCTGCAATTGTGACAGCGGCAGTCTTTTACCTCTACAGATACTACACAAAGCCCGCAGACGGATGCGGCGGCTCCTGCGGAGGCTGTTCAGCAGCCAGAAGCGGATGCAGCGCCGCCGAAACGGCAGAAAAAATAAGCTCCGGCGGCAGATAGTTATCTCACATCCATAGTAAACAGAGAATCGTCCATTCCCTCTATCACCAGTGCGTCCACAGGGCGGAGGCTGATTTTCTGTCCGCAGGCAACCATAACATCACCCTGTCTGGTTCCTGTTATCCACAGCTTCCCTTTCTCACAGGACAGATTCGCGCTTTTTGCACCGTTTACAGACATCATTTTGTTCTTTCCCAGAGTCATCTTAAAGCTTTTCACGCTCATCCCCGCGCCCTCCTGATATATTTTTATCTTTACCGTGAAGAATAAATATAATAAAACTGTACATAATAACAGTTACAGTTTTTTTGAAATGTATACATAACAGTTTTACTGTGAGGCAGATTATGGAGCAGCAGAGTATTTATAAATATGAAGAAGTTCAGGAACTGATAAAGAAAATCATCTCCGAAAACGGGCTGAAAGCCGGTGATAAAGTTCCCTCCATAAGGAAAATGAGCACGGATACATCATTGAGCGTTTCGACCATTATGAAGGCCTATGTTGAGCTTGAGCATCAGGGAGTGCTTGAATCCCGCCCTCAGTCGGGCTTTTACGTATCAGCCGACAACTCCATACCCAGCCTTGAAATATCTGCTGAAAAAAGAATAACCGTTGCCCGTGTGGACAAGTTCAGCATGATATACAGCGTCTGCAACGCCATGGCTGACAAGCGGCTCATACAGTTTGGCGGGGCTTCCCCCTGCCTTTCCATGCTCCCTTCCGCTGAACTTTCCAAGACGCTCAAACACATCCTCAACCATAACCAGGACTTTAACTCCTTTGAAATATTCAGGGGAAATGCACAGCTACGCAGCTGCATATCCATGCAGATGCTTTCCGCCGGGCTGGAAATTTCCCCCAATGAGATAATAATCACAACCGGGGCGACAGAAAGCCTCAGCCACATTCTCCATGTTCTTTTCAAACCGGGGGACTGCATTGTCACGGAATCGCCCCTCCACTTCGGGCATCTGCACACGCTGGAATCCATGGGGATATACGTCATAGAGATCCCTTCACGCCCTGATCAGGGCATGGACCCGGACAGGCTTAAGGACACGCTGGACAGATATGATGCAAAAGCCCTGCTTATCCAGCCCAATTTCAGCAACCCCATGGGCGGAATGATTTCAGATGAGGACAAGAAGAGAATTGTGGAAATCTGCGCCGCAAAAGGCGTGCCGATTATTGAGGATGATGTTTACGGCGAACTCTGCCATGAGGGGCACAGACCCAGATGTCTGTCATCTTTTGACAAAACCGGAAACGTGATCTACATCGCCTCCTTCACAAAAACAATCTCCCCCTCGTTCAGGGTCGGCTGGGTATGCCCCGGCAGATACTACAAAGAGGTGATGGACAAGAAGATCTCCTCCGTACTGGACACATCGCGCCTGCTCCAGCTTACGCTGGCAGATTATCTGCTCTCCGGTAAATTCAGCAGGTATCTGAACAGGGTCAGGAGGATGTACCGCAGTCAGGTTGCCGCATACCGCTCATACGTAAGCGAGTTTTTCCCCGCGGGAACAAGAGTATCCAACCCAAAAGGAGGCTATATCCTCTGGATGGAACTGCCGGAAGCGGTTGATTCCTTCCGGCTTTATGAAGAGGCTATGAAAGAGGGGATAGGCATAGTGCCGGGGTTTCTGTTCACCGCACAGGACAGGTACAGAAACTTCATCCGCCTTAACTGCGGCAGCCCGCTGGATAAGAAACACATTGAAGCCCTGCGCAGACTCGGCTCCATGGCTGTCAGGCTGGCAGAAGGCTGAAAGCCTGAATCAGGCTCCGGTGAGCGAAGCCGCATTCATTTTACGGTACTACCAGGACAGAGACTCTTCGCATACGCTCAGAGTGACCTTTACGGCGTGTCATCCTGAACGCAGTGAAGGATCTCATGCTACTCAGACCCCAAGGTTCAAATAGCTCCAAGGACGGTTTCAACAAAAAGAAAGCCTGAATCAGGCTTTCTTCCTTCTGAAAATCCCCGTTGACGCATAAGAGTACAGAACAGGAACAACAATCAGCGTGAGCACCGTAGCAAAAGAAAGCCCGAATATGATTGCAACCGCCATTGAGCTCCACCATTCCGCAGTTTCAGACCCAATCTCCCACGCAAGCCTGCGGAAGCTGAAGCTTACTCCGGTCGCCATCGGCAGCATGCCGAGGATTGTGGTCACGGCTGTCAGAAGCACAGGACGGAGACGTGTTCTGCCCGCTGTGCGTATGGCCTGATCCGGCTCCATGCCGGATGCCCTGAGCTGGTTGGCGTAATCTATAAGCACAATGGCATTGTTCACCACTACACCTGCTAGGGAGATGACACCCACCCCGGTCATAATTATTCCGAAAGGCATACGCATAATCAGCAGCCCCATAAGCACGCCTGAGAGCGAAAGCACCACTGAGGTGAGCACGATCCCTGACTGGCGTATGGAGTTAAACTGAGTCACAAGCACCAGAGCAATCATAAAAAGCGCTATAACAAAGGCCTTTTCGAGGAAAGCCGTTGCCTTCTGCTGCTCCTCCTGCTCACCGGAATATTTTATGCTGTAGCCGTTTGGCAGTTCTATTTTTGCCACCTTCTGCATTATCTCCTGCAAAGCGTCATTGCTGTTGCGTCCTTCGACACCTGCACTGACAGTGACAACCCTTTTGCCGTCCTTGCGTTTTATGGAGCCGTAGCCCGTGCCTGTTTCAACCGTTGCTATCTCAGAGAGAGGAATGGGGTTCCCGCCCGAATTAGGCACAAGCAGATTTGCTATGTCCGCCACACTGCGCCTTCTCTCCTCAGGCAGGCGGGCAACTATATCGTACTCATCGTCCCCTTCCCGGTAAACGCCAAGCTTGTAGCCGCCTATTGCGGCCTTGAGGGTATAGGAAATATCCGCAGTGGAAAGACCGAGGAGAGCGGCCTTTTCCCTGTCCACACGCACGCTTATCTCAGGCTTTGACTTAACAAGGTTATCCTTGAGATCCACTATTCCGTAGACCTCCTTCACCTCAGCCTTCACCTGATTTGTAAGGCGCTCAAGGATGCTGACATCCTCGCCGCCTATCTCTATGCTCACAGGGTCGCCCACGGGCGGCCCGTTTTCCTCTTTTTCCACCTTTATCTCAGCACCGGGGAAAAACTGTAACTTTTCCCTCAGCCTGTCCAGAACATCGCTGCTTTTGCCTTCCCTGTCGTCCTTTTCGTGAAAGCGGATGCTAACCCGGCCGTGGTTGGAGAGTCTGCTTGAACCCTCCTCCCCGCTTGGGGTTATGCCGCTGTCTGCTATGATGTATTTCACATCAGGCTCGGCCATGACCATCTGCTCCACTATGTTCACATAGCCGTCTGTCACCTCAAGTCTTGTGCCTTCTGGAGCCTTTATCCCCACATAAGCCCTTTTCGGCTGCGTATCGGGGAAGAGTTCCACACCGCTGTTGAAAGCGCCGAAGAGCATGAGTATCACAAACATTCCGCCGAAAGCGCCCAGAACGGCAACCCATCTTCGGCGGAGGGCAAAATCAAGGCTTTTCACATACATCCGCACAAGCAGGGAGTCCCTGCCGTCATCCTCATACGCCTTGTCCCTTTTTTTAGACATAAACACGGCGCATATCACAGGGTTAAACACAAGCGCCACAAAAAGCGAGGAGGTGAGGGTTATTATCAGTGTAAGGGGGAGAAACCTCATGAATTCCCCCATTATATCCGGCCAGAAAAGCATAGGCGCAAATGCGCAGAGCGTTGTCACAGTTGAGCTTATAATCGGCCAGCCCACCTCGGCGGCGGCGATGGATGCGGCAACGTTCCGCTCTTTTCCTTCCTGTATATGGCGGTAGATATTCTCCACAATAACTATGGCGTTATCCACAAGCATACCCAGAGCAAGGATAAGGCTGAAAAGAACAACCATGTTCAGCGTTATGCCCATTATCTGGAGAACGGTGAAAGACAGCAGCATGGAAAAGGGTATGGCAGCGGCGACAAAAAATGAGCTTCTCTTGCCCAGAAACATGAACAGAACAAGCACAACCAGAACAAGGCCTGACATTATATTGTTCTCAAGCTCCTCCACCATCATCCTTATATCATCCGACTGATCTTCGGTAACGGTGAGCTGAATACCCGCAGGGACAAGTGTCCGGGCTATATCCAGAATAGCCTTAACACGGTCTGAAACCTCTATTATGTTTTCCCCGGCGCGTTTCTTTATCTCTATGGAAACAGCCTGATCACCGTTAAGCCGTGAGTAGCTTTCACGGTCTTCAAAAGTGTCCTCCACATGGGCGACATCTTTCAGGTAAATCGGCTTGCCGTTTCTCGCCAGCAGAACAAGGTTGTCTATTATGGCCGGGTCTTTAAATTCTCCGGGAATACGCAGAAGGTATTTGCCGCCGCCCATGTCCATTGTTCCGCCGGGGATATTGACATTCTCCCGCTGAACCGCTGCGGCTATTTCGCTGAATGAGAGTCCGTAAGCGGTGAGACGCTCCTGATCAAACACAACGCGGATCTGCCTTTCCCGTCCGCCGTTGATGACGACCTCAAGCACACCCTGAACGCTCTCTATCTCGTCCTTGAGATCTTCGGCGACCTCTTTGAGAATATACTCCGGCACATCCCCGTGGATGGCTATCTTCATTATGGGGAACTCAGAAAGGTTAATCTCCATGATCATCGGGTCATTGTCCAGATCCGCGGGCAGATCCCCCTTGGCCTGATCAACCTTGTCACGCACCCACTGCATGGCGTTGTCAATATCAGTGTCCGCTATGAACTCCACAACGATGATGGACGCGCCTTCGGAGCTTGTCGCTCTTATCTCCTTGACATTCTTGATCCCTTTCAGCTTGCGCTCAATAGGCAGAGTGATGAGGCTTTCCACATCCTCCGGAGCCACACCCTCATACTCCGTCACAACAAGAACATACGGAATGGTAATATCCGGATCAGACTCGCGGGGGAGGGTGATGTATGAATACATGCCGACAATTATAAACAGAATCATCAGCACGAAGACCGTGCTTTTCCTTTTCAGAGAGGCATCTGTAATAAGCATATGGACTTACTCCGCCTGAACCTTCGACCCGTCAGCCACAAACTGCTGACCTTTTACGATGAGCCTGTCCCCTTCGGTGAGGCCTTCCTCAATCACTGCGCTGTCGCCTATCACGGCGGAAACACTCACGGGAATCTGAACGGCTCTGCCATCTTTCTCAACAAAGACAACTTTTCCTTCCTGTTTGTCCACAAGGCTGAAAACAGGAATAACGAATACATCCGCATACTCCCTGCGGAGGAATCTGGCGCGGATTATCATCCCCGGACGGAGCTTTTCCTTCCCTCCGGTTATCTCAAGCTTTACCCTGTATGTCTTAGTGGCGGCATCGGCCTGTTTTGCCGCATAAACTATTTTCCCTTTGTACGCCGCGCCGTCCCTGTTCACCTGCGCCTCAAAGAGGTCAACCTCTGTTCCCTCATGAAGGTAGCGAACATCTTTCTCCGGAACATCCACGATAAGCTGCATCCTGTCGGTGTTCACTATTACAGCCACAGGATCGCCCGGAGCCACATATTCACCCGCATCAACATGCCGCCTGTCCAGCCAGCCGTTTATGGGGCTTTTCAGCACAGCTTTTCCCAGCTGCGCCTCGTTATAACGCAGATCAGCCTCTGCCTGTTCAAAAGCGGCCAGCGCCCTGTCATAGGTCTGCTTGCTCACCGCGTCACTCTCGTAAAGCTGCTTAGCGCGGGCGTACTCCTTCTCAGAGAGGGCAAGCGCCGCCCTGCTGTTGTCTGCCGCGGCTTTGTACGTTGATGTATCAAGGCTGATTACAGGGGAGCCTTTCGCTATTCTTTCCCCTTCCTCAGCGTAGGTTTTTATTACTGTTCCCGCCAGATCCACAGAAACCGTGACAGATTCCCACGCCTCAACATTGCCGGGCAGGGTAAACCAGTCGGGAATATTTTTCTTTTCAAGCACTGACGTGCGTATATCTACCGGCTTTTCCTCATTTTTACGTGTTTCAGCCTGCTCAGGCTTCTGAGAGCTGCATGCCGCTATAACTGCGCTTAAAAGAACTGCTGTTAATATTCTCATGGATTCTCCGTATGTGGACAACTATGTTTGCAAAAGGAATCATACACTTTTTTTGTCAAAAATAAGCCTGATTTTTGATGCGTATTCATTTAAATCTTCTGCCGTTTCCTCTATTTTCTTTCGGTTTCTGCGGATAGCAGCTCCCTGAATATAGAGTCCGTAATCGCTCACAGGTTCAAAGCCGAATGTTTTTGCCTCACCTTTGAGCCTGTGGCCTATGAACTGAATTGATTCGAAATCATCCTTATCCAGAAGCTCCCGTATTTTCTGCGGAGTATTTTTCAGGTCTTTCAGGAACAAGGGAGTCACGTCCCTGAACTCCGGCCTGACACTGACAGCTATGAATCCGTCCTCCCCCTTTTCGGGCATGGACGGTTTTTCTATCTGCCCCTCGCGGAAGATTGCCATTGTTTTCAGCAGCATATCCTTGTTAAGCGGCTTTGCCACATAGGCATCGCACCCCGCCTCCAGACATCTTTTCGCCTCCCGCTCAAGGTCATATGCAGTTATGGCGATTACGGGCGTGCGCCTCAGTCCTGTTGTCTCCTCAAAGGCGCGTATCTCCTTTGTGAGTTCATAGCCGTCCATGCGGGGCATCTGTATATCGGTCAGCACCATGTCGTATCTGTTCTTTGAAAAAAGTTCCAGTGCGGCAAAACCGTTTTCGGCGTAATCCAGAGCACAGCCTGTTCCCTCAAGGTATGACTCAGCCACGAACCTGTTGTACTCGGAATCATCCGCCAGCAGAATACGGTAACCCGGTTCACCTCCGGACGGCTGGCGGCTGTCAGGCATCACATGACTGTCTGCCCCGGCTTCATCCGGAGGGTTCACAGCGGTTAGCCCCGCTGATGAAAGCCTGCGGCCTGACACAAAGCAGTGCATCAGGATAAACAGAAGAACACCGCAGAGAATCACGAAAAAGACGGCAGCATAAGCAGATTTCATTACCGAACCGCCCGCCTTGGCAAAGTCATATATAATTTCCAGATAATACGTCTCAGCAAAACCGCTTTCCGAACTGCTCAGCCTGAAAACAGAGTACTCATAAATCCTGTTCCCCTGCCGCTTTTCAATAACAGTTCCGATGCTGATGGGGGAGTCGCCTCCGAGGGGAAACTCCCTCCCGGAATTGAAGAGCGAATAGCCTGAAACGCGGAATTTTGTGAAAACATCCACTGATTCTGTATAAATGCATGAGCTTACCAGTTCCTTGAAGTAGTCCCGGAAATAGTAGTCATACACATCTCTTCCGTGGTTTTCGGATATGAAATCCTCAAGGTAAATGGCAGTCTCCACAATATAGGAGCTTCCTCTGGGGCTGTAGTATGAGAACATGGCAGGTCTGCCTGTGACCATCCCGATGCTGAGCCTTCCGTGGGCAAAACCGCCTTTGCCGTAAAGCGAGTTTATGAAATCGCCCAGACTCTTGCCCGCTTTTGTGAGACTTACCCCCTGTTCTCTGCGGCTTGAAGTGCTGAAAACCACACCGTTTGAATTGATAAGATAAATCTCGCCAACGCCGAGCCCGTCAGCCAGTCTGCGCAGAACATCCGGTTCAGCGGGGATTCCCTTCGCGGCGGATTCTCCCAGAATGGCATCAGCCGCCAACAGAGCCTTTTCTGCGCGCTCCTCCATTCTGTCTGCTATTACCAGCATAAAAAGGTCGAAGCTTTTCAGCTTGTCACCTGCCTGCGCGCGGACGGTTTTTCTCTGTTCCTCAATAATATTGCGGACAGCTTCATCCGCTTTATGGAGTATGAAGGCAGAGGCGGCAGAAACAAGGATGACTGCTGTGATAAAATTAAGAATAAAGTTTTTTTTCTTCACTAACGGCTCTCTTACCCTGCAATTCTATCATTAAAAATTAGCATAAGCGAGTGAACGGACAAAAATTATCGCAAAATATACGGCTGTATTAACATGAGCCACGCCGGAATACCGATGCTGCTCAGGTCTGCTCCCTCTCAAAAGAGGGTATTCTCTCCGTTCCGGTGCTGAAAAACAGGCTGCGGAGGAAGAATGCATAGCCCACAACAGCGGCTATCCCTGCGGAAGCATAGTAATACCCCAAAGGTGCAAGGAGAACCACTATCACCCAGTGAAGCAGAATGGTTTTGCCGGAGTGGAGCCTTATGGGAAAGTCGTTGAACCTGCATATCACCGCAAGTCCGCTGAGGTTCCACCCGTAAAGGGCTGTTATGCGGTGAAAGTTCAGCACCAGAGCCTTGTTTTCCGGGCTGTTGAGGCTGAAAGCGTAAAGCAGGATATAGACTATCCCCGTCACTGCCGTGATTGTAAGAAAGAATATCCCCGATGTGAGGAATGACTTCTGCTGCTCCTTAACACCGAGGGTGACGTACATTATAAGCACATTGCACACTGCAATGAAAAGTATTGACGACACCGCAAGCTCAAGCACCACAGATTCCATGAGGATAAAAACAAAGAAGATGATCACCCCCATGTTTATCACCCAGAAGCTGATGAGCTTGAGGAATCTCTTGAACGGAGTGCGCCCCTTATGCATCAGCGTGAAAATAAGGCTGAAAGTTATCAGTGACAACGGAAAGGAAAAACCGAGAAAGAATGTGTTCAGTGTGAGCTTTTCAAAATCCAGCACACGGTAATACTCCTCATTAACTATGGCAAAGGCGGATATGAGCAGCCCGGAGGAGAGGCAAAGCAGGGAAGCCTGATGAAATTTCATCGCTGTGGGAACCTTTGTGGTGAAAAAATCTGACGGAAAAATGGAAAACTTTTTTATCCTGATGTACTCCACAATGGGGATCATGCACAGTGAGACGGCTATGGCAGGTGCATAAAGCTCAAGGGACGAAAGAACAGCATATATAAAAGAGAGCACAAAAAATGTCTTCACCCTGATACTGGGCGCTCCCAGCCCTTCCGTGAAATAAAGGACTATAGTGCCCCCCGTGCAGAGGTTGAACAGGAATATATGGAGCCGCTCGAAGTGGTATCCGGGAAAGAAGTGGAACATATACCCGAACAGCAGCGCAGCGGTCATCATCACCGAGAAAAGAAGCTTTATATTCCTTGTCATAATATCCTTCCGAGAAGATGCCTTAAGGCTCCCTCCAGCTTAGGGTAGCCGAATTCATAGCCTGTGTCAGTCAATGTTTTGGGCTGAACCCGTGCTCCGCTCAGCAGAACCTCCCTGCCCATCTGCCCGTAAACCAGCCTGATGAGCCATGCGGGAATCCTGAACCTTGCTCCGGTTCCCAGAACCCTGCCGAGGGTGCGGGCGAACTCCTTCATAGTAACATTCTCCGGCGCAGTGAGGTTAACCGCACCTTCAACCTCTTCGTTATGGATGCAGTGCGTTATGCCCCGCACAACATCATCCATGGCGATCCAGCTCAGCACCTGATCCCCTCTGCCCGGCCAGCAGCCAAGCCTCATGTGGAAAAACGGCAGAAACCTCTGTAATGCGCCGCCGGAAGGGGTGAGGGCAACGCCGATACGCACAAAAACAACCCTTACGCCTCGGTCAGCCGCAGGCTTTGCCGCCTCCTCCCATTTTCTGCACAAATCAGCTATGAAGCCTTTGCCCGCAGGGGAGTGCTCATCCAGAATCTCCGTTCCCCGGTCGCCGTAGTAGCCTATGGCTGATGCGCATATGAGCACCGGGGGCGGGTTATCCATTCTTGATATAAACTCAGCTATCAGCCTTGTACCTTCCACACGGCTGTCAGTTATCTTTTTCTTTTTTGATTTTGACCAGCGCCCTTCACCTATGGGTTCCCCGGCAAGATGCACCACCGCATCGCACCCGCCGAAGCAGTTGTCGATTTCGCAGGTGTCGGGGTTCCATGAAAACTCAAACTCGGAATCGCTCTGGCGGCGCACAAGCCTTTTCACGCTGTGCCCCTGCGTGGTGAGAAACGGAACCAGATACCGCCCCACCTGTCCGCCCGCACCGGAAACAACTATATTAAGCTTCTCCGGCCTGTATTTATTAATGAAATTCATGTCACCTTCCGTCACCCTGTGGCGGTAGGCAAACATTTTCTCCAGTTTTGCGGTTACGTATCTGCCCGCGATTATGTCAGACAGCGGAGAAAAGGGGAGCCTGTAGGTTATGCAGTCCTCAAGGGCGCTTCCGCCGCCGCACTCAAAAAAAACATGGCGGTGTTCCCACTCTTTGAAAGGGCCTTTCTCCATAACATCGGTAAATTCTTCGGGATAACTGTAGTTTTTGTGAAGTGCATGCCACTCAGTGCTGAACGGCCCCGCCTTCACCCTCATTCTCACAAACGAACCGTCGGCTATTCCGCCTCTGCGCTCCAGAACATTGACATCCTCCCACGGAGGGACAAGCCGGCCTATTGCGCCGTAACGCCCGTGCCAGTCGAAAAGCTGCTCTCTGGGGCAGTCAAAGGCTTTTCTTTTTCGGAAAACAGCCATCAGATCACCTTAACTCTTTCAAGATACTGCAATAAACCCAAAGCACGTTCCTTCAGCCCTGCCGCATCGGCGGTTTCAGCTAAAAGCATCATCTCCCGTCCGGCCGCGCTCACCTCATCCAGCCCGTAGGCTCCGCCTTCACCCTTCATTCTGTGGGCAAAGAGCGCAATTTCATCAAAGCCGCCTTCCGCAGCAAGGGAGACTATGGCAGAGCAGGTTTTCTTAACATGATCAATGTAGCCCTGCGCATAGGGCAGGAGTGCCTTGTCGATTTTTATAAATACCGTTTCCATATGTACCTAAAGTTTACCAGAAACAAATCGGCTGAAAAACAGATTCCATTCGCTGAAATTTTGCTTTGCCGGAAAAGTTTTAAGAATGAAAGAAAAAACTGCTCCCTTTTTACATTTTTGATAATTCAGGTTGACATTCATCTCATGTTATATATATAAATATCCATATATAAACTAATGTTTATTCGGAGGAGAACATGGATTTATCATGGCTTGACATCTATTCAGAAAAGCTCAAGGCGCTGGGGCACCCCGTAAGGCTTAAGCTTGTGATGGGGCTCATGGGCAATGAGTGCAACGTGACCAAAATATGCAAGGGGCTCAAAATCCCTCAGGCTACCACAAGCCAGCATCTGGCTATTCTTAAAAACAAAGGAATAATCAAAGGACGCAGAGACGGCACAAGTATCTGCTACAGCATAGAAGACGAAGCGATCAAAAAAATGCTCAAAATACTCATGGAGGAAACGGGATGCGATTTGGGAGACTGCCATCCGGAGGATTAATAGCCCTTATCCTGCTTTTTTCAGCCTCCGCACAGGGGGCTGAACGTCTGGGCTATGAACAGGGCAAGGCAAAAGCCCTCTCAGGCAGCAGGCTGATTAAGGCCTACGAAGCGGAAGCCGAGAGCGCACAGTACCGCAGGCAGCAGGCCGCGGGCGGCTATCTGCCGCAGGTGACGCTGAGCGAAACATGGATGAATACTGACGAACCCTCAAGCGCTGCTTTTGCAAAAATGGCTCAGGGACGGTTTGACATGCAGTATTTCATGAACGAACTCGCAGACCCCTCAGACAGAGTAACAAACTACAGAACAAAGCTTGAGATAGTTCAGCCGATCCTCGCCGGAGGACAGATACACTACGGTGTGAAACAGGCGGACGCAGTGCACAGGGCATCGCTGGAAACTGCCGAGAGGGTGCGCCAGAACACAATATACAACTTTAACAAGGCCTTCTTCGGCCTCGCTCTGGCGGATAAGGCGCTCTCCACTGTGAAGGTCTCATACGGCAGAACCGAAAAATACTACGCCATGACAAAGGATTTCTATGATAACGGGCTGATAGTGATGAGCGACCTTCTGGTTGCCGAGACCTATCTTCTGATGAACGATCAGTCAGTGAAAGAGGCGGAAAAAAACCTTGCAGTCGCATCCAGCCAGCTCCAGAGGCTTCTTGATACTGACAGCGAAATAGCTGTTATATGGGAAGATCCGGGATTTGGCTTTGAGGAGAATGCGGATAAGTACATAGCACTGGCAGGAACCGAAAGACAGGATCTGAAAGCCATGGAGCAGTACGCAAAAACCGCGGACTATGAGCTTGAAAAATCAAAATCCGCATTCCTGCCGCAGGCGGCACTCTTTGCTGACTACCAGCGGAATGACGATGAGCTTTTCGGCAATAACGGAGAAGGGTACACCTTCGGTGCGCAGATAAGCCTCAACCTTTTCAGGGGCGGCTCGGACTACAATAAAATGAGGGCTGAAAAAGCGAACCAGCTTGCCATGCTCCACCGCATAGCCGACAAAAAGCTTGAGATAAAATCCGAGGTGAAGGAAGCCTACCACTCAGTGCTCGCAGCGGAAAAGCAGCTTGAAGCGGCTAAAAAACGTGTGCAGAGCGCATATTCCGCCCTTGAGATAACTGAAAACAGGTTCAAGGAAGGCCTCTCAAAGATTACTGAACTCCTTGACAGGGAAGTGGAACTGAGACAGGCAGAGCTTTCCCTCTACTTTTCGGAGTACAATCTGATTGTTGCCAAAGCCGGACTTCATTTCGCGGCAGGCATTCTGAAATAAAAACGGTGTAAAATTAAAAATGAGAGCATCACTTCTGTTTTCAGGTGCGCTCTTAATATCGTAAAATTTATATAAACTGAAATATAAAGATAAGGAGAATATAAAATGAAGAGAGCAGTCTTTCTTCTCGCGCTGCTGATAATGGCTGTTTCCTGCTCAGACAGGAAAACGGAGGAGGCGGCAAAACCCGAAGTCCGCAGTGTGAAAGCTCCGGTCGCGGAAGCACAGAAGGCAGAAGTACCATCGTCCAGAACATTTTCCGCCACTGTTTCAAGCGGGAAAACCGCCTTTGTGATCCCGAAGATTGTGGGCTATATAGAATCTGTAAACTTCTCTCCCGGCGATACTTTCAGGCAGGGGGAAGTCCTCGTGAGCATAAAAAGCGGCGAGCTTGAGGAGAAAAAGCGCTTTGCTGAAAGCTCCGTAGCGGAAGCTGAAACAGGGCTCAGGCAGGCAGAGGTTAATCTCACCCTTGCGGAGAAGACATTTCAGCGTTACTCCAACCTTGTAAAAAACAACAGCATAAGCAGACAGGAGTACGACCAGATAGAGGCGCAGCACAACCTCGCTAAGGAGCAGGTGCGTCAGGCTGCAACAAAAAAGCGTCAGGCCGAGGCGATGTATGCCGAAGTGAACACCTATCTTTCATACACTCAGATACGCGCACCCTTTGACGGCATAGTCCTGGAAAAGCTTGTGGATGCAGGCAACCTCGCCGCTCCCGGCAGCCCCATACTCCGAATAGGCTCTAAGGACACAGTGGTTTACGCATTCATAAACGAAAGCCTTTTCAACTCCCTCAAAACCGGGATGAAGGCAACCGTTGAGGCGGAATCGATCAATTTCACCTGTGAAAGTGAAATAACGGAAATCAGCCCTGATATAGACTCCGCAACCAGAAACTTCCGCATAAAGCTCAAAGGGAACAACAGCTTTGTAACCGGAATGTACGTAAAAGTGATACTCCCCACCGGAACGGGTGAGAAGATAGTTGTGCCCGCATCGGCAGTTGTTCAGCGCGGCCAGCTTTCAGTGATATTCGTTGTCAGGGACGGACACGCAGACATGCGCATAGTTAAAACAGGGCAGACATTCGCCGAGGGTGTGGAGATAATCAGCGGCCTCAATGAGGGGGAAACCTACGTTTCTGACAATGCCTCATCCCTCAGAACAGGCGACAGAATAGAGGCGCAGTGATGAAACCCCATGACATAACGGAAGAGAAACAGAATTTTGCCTCAAAGATGGCCTCCGCCTTCATCACAAGCAAGATTACGCCTCTTCTCATCATAGCCACACTCTTCATAGGTATCGCAGCGGTCGTTATGACCCCGAAGGAGGAGGAGCCTCAGATCACCGTTCCGATGATAGACATCATAGTCCCTTATCCCGGCGCTGATGCTAAAAACGTTGAGAAAACCATAACCGAGCCTCTGGAAGAGATAATCTGGGAGATTCCGGGTGTGGAATACGTTTACAGCACAGCTTCAAACGATATGGGCGTTGTGATTGTCCGTTTCAAAGTCGGAATGAATGAGGAAGAGAGCATCACCAACCTTAAAATGAAAATAGACAGCAATATGGACAGAATGCCTTACGGTGTTCTTCCCCCGCTGATAAAAAAGGAATCCATAGACGATGTCCCGCAGGTGGCGGTAACACTCTGGTCCGAAACTCTGGATGCGTTTGAGCTGCGCCGTGTGGCGGCTGAGGCGCAGAAATATCTCAAGGAGGTTCCGGACGTTTCCAGAACATCCATCCTCGGCGGGTATAAGCGCGTTCTGCGGATCGAGCCTGAGATGGACAGGCTCAAAGCTTACAGCCTTGATCTTTTCAGCCTGTTCAAAGCCCTTGAATCATCCAACAAGTCCCTGAACACAGGGGAAGTTGTGCAGAACAATGAAGTTCTCTACATAACAGCGGGCGGCTTCTTCAAAGACCCGGACGAAGTGCGCAGCGCCGTTGTGGGAGTGCATAACGGAAAGGCGGTTCTGCTCAAGGATGTGGCAAAAATCACAGACGGAGCGGAAATCCCCTCATCCTACACGCTCATGGGTTTTAATGAAAATACCTCATCCGACAGGTATCAGGCTGTTACAGTCTCCCTCTCCAAACGAAAAGGGAGCGACTCCGTGGTGGTTGCGGAAAATGTCCTGAACAAGCTTGAAGGGCTCAAGGGCTACATAATCCCCGAAGGGGTGAACATAACAGTAACCAGAAACTACGGCGAAACGGCATATGAAAAGGTTATGACCCTCCTTGAGCATCTTCTGGGTGCTATACTGGCTGTTATAATCGTTATGACCATAACAATGGGCTGGCGTGCCGGAACAGTGGTTTTTGTTGCGCTGCCCGTTACCTTCGCCCTGACTCTGTTTGTGTACTTCATGCTGGACTACACACTGAACAGGGTGACTCTTTTCGCCCTGATCTTCGTCACGGGGCTTGTGGTGGATGATGCGATCATTGTTGTGGAGAATATGGAGCGGCACTTCAAAATGTCCCGCAAAAACCTCCTGAAAAGGGCGGTCTACGCTGTGGGAGAGGTAGGCAACCCCACAATCCTCGCCACTGTCACCGTTATAGTAGCCCTTTACCCCATGGCGTTTGTCAGGGGACTTATGGGCCCGTACATGAAGCCCATGCCCATCGGCGCCTCACTCGCGATGATCTTCTCCCTCTTTGTGGCGCTGATAATTACCCCGTGGCTGGCGTACAAGCTTCTGGGAAGCGCAAAGCACAAGGAGGACGAAGAGGAACACAACGAAGAGGACTATATAAAAAGCACAAGGCTTTATAAGTTCTACAACCATATGCTGACACCCTTTATGAACAGCCTCGGCAAAAGGCTTATACTGGGCGCAGTTGTGCTTGCCCTGTTTGCGGGGGCGTTCATGTTTGTTCCCGCCAAGCTGGTTGTTATGAAGATGCTCCCGTTCGACAACAAGAACGAGATGCAGATAATAATAGACATGCCCGAAGGCACACCCCTTGAGCAGACCACACTTGTGGCAACGGAAATAGGCGCTTATCTCTCCACCGTGCAGGAGGTTGAGAACTACCAGATATATTCCGGCACTCACGCCCCCATAAACTTTAACGGGCTTGTGCGCCACTATTTCCACAGAAACGCCCCGAACATGGCGGATATTCAGGTGAACTTCGCAGATAAAAGCATGCGCAGTCTTCAAAGCCATGATCTGGCCAAGAAACTGCGCGGGCCTGTGCAGGAGATAGCCAACCGGTTCGGCGCAAATGTCAAAATGACAGAGGTTCCGCCCGGACCGCCTGTTCTCTCAACGCTTGTGGCGGAAGTTTACGGCCCTGACACACAGACGCGGGCAGAAATCGCCGATCAGGTGCTCAAGGTATTTCACGACACCGAAGGCGTGGTGGACATTGACACATACGAAGAGGCGGACATGCGCCAGCTCAGCTTCACTGTTGATAAGGAGAAGGCGGCTCTTGTGGGTGTTTCCTCAGAGATGGTTTCCCAGACTCTGTACATGGCGCTCAAAGGGATGCAGGCGGGAATCCTACACACAGGCACGGACAGGGAGGATGTGGGCATCATGGTTCAGCTTCCTCAGGCGGAAAAGAATGCCCTGAACAGCCTTCAGGACATACATCTTATCTCCATGAAAGGCGCTCCTGTTTCATTAAGTGAGCTTGTGAGCATGCATGAGACAACGAAGGAAAAAGCTATTTACCATAAAAACATGCAGCCAGTCACATACATAACCGCTGATGTGGCCGGGGTTGAGGAAAGTCCTGTCTACGCTATTCTGAAAATGAAGAAGCGGGTGGCGGAGATAACCCACAACGGCTCACCTGTGCGGCAGTACTGGACAAACTCACCTGAGTTCACGGACGTACCCTCCGTTAAGTGGGATGGCGAATGGCAGATAACCTACGAAGTCTTCCGGGATCTGGGTCTTGCCTTCGCGGCTGTGCTTGTGATCATGTACTTTGTGCTTGTGGGCTGGTTCAAATCGTTCATAACCCCTGTGATAATGATGATCCCCATACCACTGAGCCTTCTGGGGATAATCCCCGGCCACTGGCTGTTCGGCGAGTTTTTCACCGCAACAAGCATGATAGGCTTTATGGCGCTGGCGGGGATAATGGTGCGCAACGCCGTGCTTCTTATCGACTTCATAGACCACGGCACAGCAAACGGCAAATCACTGGAGGATGCGGTAATAGAATCCGGTGCAATAAGAACACGCCCTGTCGTCCTCACCACAGTGACGGTTATGGTTGGTGCGCTGTTCATGCTGCCTGACCCTATATTCTCAGGCCTCGGCGTTTCGCTTATTACGGGCGCATTCGTCTCCACAGTTCTTACGCTTCTGGTCATCCCGCTGGCGTATTACAGATACCACAGGCTCAGGGAGAGATTTCTGAGATAAAAACGCAGGTTTTGATGGGATTACGTCACTGCGAGGAGCAAAGCGACGCGGCAGTCCCAGATTCTTGGCTTTAGTCAAAAAACTACCGTTTCTTGGGCAGATGCCTGAGTAAACCAATTAATATAAAGGAGTATGAATATGTCAGTTAAGTATATTTTAAGACTTGTACCGGGAATAATGATACTTGCGAGCCTTGCCCTCGGCGTATGGGTAAATCAGTGGTGGCTTCTTCTTGCCGCCTTTGTGGGGCTGAACCTGCTCCAGTCGGCGTTCACTAAGTGGTGCCTCCTTGAGGACATCCTGATCAAAATGGGTATACCGAAGGAATAATTCGCATTTTTTAAAATGGTTCAACCTGAAAAAACCTTTCTTTAATGAAAAAGAAAGGTTTTCTCAGACTCTTTCCAAAGAAACCAAATCTCCGCTAGCGGTTTCTCTGTCTGCGCTGAGCAGGGCGGGGGCTTTTTCCTTCTTGCGCAAGAATCGGGTGGATGCGGTTCGTTTTTCGGTTTATTTTATTGTTATCATAAAAATGGAAGGCGGCGCATGAACCATGCTGACTATTACCGGATAGAAAAAGCCATACGCTTCATAGAGCAGAACGCGGGTGAACAGCCCTCGCTGGATGACATAGCCGCTCACCTCGGACTGAGCCCCTTCCACTTTCAGCGGATGTTCACCGACTGGGCAGGGATAAGCCCCAAGCGTTTTTTGCAGTGTCTCACCATCGAAGCGACGAAAAGGCTTCTGGATGAGTCCCGTTCGGTGCTTGAAGCCTCAATAGAGGCAGGGCTCAGCGGACCTTCCCGTCTGCATGATCTCTTTGTCAGTGTCGATGCCGTCACCCCCGGCGAATACAAGAGCATGGGGAGCGGTCTTGTGATAAGATACGGCTTTCAGCCCACCCCTTTCGGTATGTGCATGGCGGCTCTCACGGAGCGGGGGCTCTGCGCTCTGTCATTTCACGATGAAAGCAGTGCCGAAGCGGAAACGGAAGATCTGAAAATCCGCTGGCAGAATGCAAGGCTGATACGTAACGACGGCGCAGTTGAGGAAACAGTGCGAAGGATTTTCAAACCTGAGAAAGGGGAAGAGATAAGGGTTTTCATGAAGGGGACAAACTTCCAGATCAAGGTCTGGACGGCAGTTCTCCGTCTGCCTTACGGGGTTTTCACAAGCTATGGCGATCTGGCAGGGACGATAGGCTCGCCTGCCGCATCAAGGGCTGTTGGAACCGCGCTGGGGCAGAACCGCATAGGCTATATTATCCCCTGCCACAGGGTACTGAGGGAGACAGGCGCTGTCACCGGCTACCGCTGGGGCTCAGCACGCAAAAAAGCCATGATAGCCATGGAAGCCTGCGTGAAAGACAGATAAGCCGCGGATTCCTGTTTACACAGCCCTGAACCTGCCGTAATATCCGCTTATGAATATCATGAAATTCGATTTCACAATAAAAAACATAGCCATAGTAGTGGCGCTGGCGGTTGTAATCCTCCTTGTGATCAAGCTCCAGACCCTAGTGACCATATTTGCCATATCCTTTTTTCTGGCTTATCTTTTCGATCCGCTCATAAACTGGTTCGAAGGGAAAAGGGTTCCCCGCTGGCTGTCAATAATCCTGCTGTACACTGTTATAGCATTCATAAGCGTGCTGTTTTTCGGCTCCATAGTTCCGGTTATATATCAGGAGAGCGTTCATCTCGCAGATGCTCTGCCCGCCTACTCCGACAAGCTTTTCAGCCTTGTGGACAACCTCACCGACCGCTTCGGGATTGACATATCCTTTGAAGATATTAAGAAGCAGCTTCTCCCTAAGCTGGCAGGAATAGGCGGCTCAATACTGTCCTCAGCGGAAGGGGTCATGAAATCAGTGAATACTGTAGTGAGCCTGCTCCTGAACGTAGCTCTGATCCCTATCCTGACATTCTACTTCCTGAAGGATTTCAGCAGCATAAAAGACAAAATGTTCGACAAGTTCTCCGGAACATCAAGCATAGACTACCCTAAGCACTTCATGCACTTTAACTCGCTGCTGAGCAGGTATTTCAGAGGGCAGGTGCTTGTGGCTGTATTCTTAGGCATCTCCTACACCATAGTCCTCCTCATTGCCGGAGTTAAGCCCGCAATACTTCTGGGGCTTATCTCAGGCGTGCTGAGCATCGTGCCTTATCTCGGCTTTATGATAGGCTTTTCCGCCTCGCTGATGCTCTCCGTGGTGCAGTACGGAGACCTCCTCCATCCTGCCATGGTGGTGATCGGCTTCTCCATAGTTCAGGCTCTGGAGAGCAATTATGTCACCCCTAAAATAGTCGGTGAGTCTCTGGGGCTCCACCCCACTGCGGTAATATTTGCACTGATGGCTGGCGGTTCACTGATGGGAATAGGGGGGATGATCATTGCCCTGCCCGTTGCCTCTTTCGTCAAGGTAGTTGGGGATGAATATCTCAGCCGGATAAAAACAGAGAAAGCGGACAAACACCGCAAGGCATAAAAAAAGGTCTGCACCATAAGGCAGCAGACCGGAGATTTTTTCAGACTTATTCTTTGGAAATGCATATATGAGATTGCTTCACTTCGTTCGCAATGACAGTAGCTTACGTCACTAGCGTAAGTGATGCGGCAGTCTCAGATTCTTTATTACCGGTCTGCCCCCACTAAGGAAGCAGACCCTGAACTTTTTTCATTATTGAGAAAGCTGTTACGAAACAGGAGCCTACTGCTTGATCTGTTTCATTACCTCTTCCACAAAGTTTTCCTGCTTTTTTTCGATGCCTTCGCCCATCTGGAAACGGGTAAAGGAAACGATTTTTGCGCCTTTTCCGGCTACAAGCTGCTCGATGGAAACATCGGGGTTCTTAACGAAGGGCTGGTGAACAAGGCACACTTCTTTAAGGAGTTTTGCAACCTGACCCTTAACTATGTTGGGGATCATGTTTGCGGGTTTGCCCTGCTCAGCAAGCTTAGCGGAGAAGATCTCCTCTTCTTTTGCGATATAAGCGGGATCAACTGAGCTGGAGTCAAGGAATTTGGGGTTAGCAGCCGCAACGTGGAGGCAGATGTCTTTCGCAAGCTCAGCGTCTCCGCCTTCAAGCTCAACAACAACACCGATTTTTCCGCCCATGTGGATGTACGTGCCGATGCTGCCGCCTTCACATCTTTTGAAACGGCGTATGCTTATTTTCTCGCCGATTGTGGCTATTTTCTCGTTAAGGATTTCGGCAACAGTTTTGCCTTCGGCCTGAACCTGAAGAAGAGCGTCAACGTCAGCGGGGTTTTTATCTGTGATGACTTCGGCTATCTGTTTTGTGAAAGAGAGGAAATCAGCGTTTTTAGCAACAAAGTCAGTCTCGGAGTTTATTTCAACTATAACGCCGACATTGCCTTTAAGGCAGTCTGCAACAACGCCTTCGGCTGCGATTCTGCCCTCTTTTTTGGCTGCTGCGGAAAGGCCTTTCTTCCTGAGGAAGTCAATTGCCGCTTCCATGTCACCGTTGGTTTCTGAAAGAGCTTTTTTGCAGTCCATCATGCCTGCGCCGGTTTTTTCACGGAGTTCTTTTACAAGTGCTGCTGATATTTCTGCCATGATTATTAGTCCTCATCCTTTATTTCGGGTTTCACGGAAGCGAGCTCCTTTGCGAGTTCAGCTTCGTCAACGATTTCCTCAACGGGTACATCATCAGAGCCTGCGCTTCTGATTTCTTCGATGAGGTTGTCTTCTCTGAGCTGTCTGCCTTCAAGAACAGCATCGGCTATTCTGACAGCGATAAGCTGGCAGGCGCGGATGGCATCGTCGTTACCGGGGATGGGGAAGTCAACGAGGTCGGGGTCGCAGTTGGTGTCAACTATGGCAACAACGGGTATGCCGAGTTTGTGAGCTTCGCTGATTGCGTTCTGCTCAAGTTTGATGTCTATTACGAACATAACATCGGGGATATCAGTCATTTCTTTGATACCGCTGAGGTTTTTAGTAAGTTTTTCGAACTCTCTGCGAAGAACGGCCTGCTCCTTTTTGGTGAATCTGTTGATGTAGCCGCTCTCAAACATATCCTCAAGCTCTTTAAGCCTTGCGATACGTCCTTTGATTGTTTCGAAGTTGGTGAGCATGCCGCCCAGCCATCTCTGGTTAACATAGTAAGCGCCGCATTTTTCAGCCGCTTCCTTGATAGCTTCCTGAGCCTGTTTTTTAGTGCCCACGAAAAGGAACTTACTGCCCGTTTTGGAAGCGTCTCTTGTGAATTCGTATGCCTGGTTGAAGCACTGTACTGTTTTCTGGAGATCAAGTATGTAGATACCGTTTCTAGCGCCGAAAACATATTTGGACATTTTGGGGTTCCAGCGTTTTGTCTGGTGACCGAAGTGAACGCCTGCTTCAAGCAGGTTTTTCATTGAAATGTAGGACATTATAAGTCCCTCCTTTTTGTTTTTCCTCCGCCTGTTTTCCGGAAAGCACCTTGTTTAACAGGCACATGCCGCCGAAAAAGCTGATCAGGCGTGTGAAATGGACTTGATTCTTAACATTTGCAAAGGAAAAGATCAAGGATTAATGGGCTTTTCAGCGGTATTTATGTACAAATTTTTTTTAACTTGCCCCTTAACGCTTTACTAAGAAGTTAAAAAAACTTAAAACAGGCTTAAAAGCAAGTGACGGTTCTCAGAAACTGCGCACAAGGAGACCTGCAGAATGTTCCCTTATCTTTTCAAAATCGGCTTTTTCGAGCTCAGAATATACAGCCTGATGTACATCATCGGTCTGCTGCTCACCATATATTTCTCCCGCAGAAAGGCTGCCAAACTAGGCATAAAATCGGAGGAGATGGAGAACTTCATCCTCTTCACTTTCCTGTTCTCTCTGATAGGCGCAAGGATATATTATGTTCTTTTCCGCTGGGACTATTACGGCGGCAGCTTTTTTGAGATGATCGCAATCTGGCACGGCGGGCTTGCCATACACGGCGGACTGATAGCGGGCTTCATAGCCGCCATAGGCTTCTGTCTGTATAAAAAAATCAGCCCTTTCAAAATGGGCGACATCATTTTCCCCTGGCTTCTTCTCAGTCAGGGGCTGGGCAGGTTCGGCAACTTCGCCAACGGCGAGGCGCACGGCGTACCCACTCTTACGCCCCCTTCAATCATCTTCCGCGGGGAGAACGTTTTCCCTGAGTTCTGGGCACAGGTGCTGAAAACGGCAGGGCTGAACAACAACCCGGAAAGTGTCTCCCGCCTGAAGGAGATCGCCGCGCAGTCGCCGGACGGACTTGCCGTTGCCTTCATGGACAAAGTGTATTACATCAAAGAGTATTTCCCTTGGGGCATAAGCTTCACCAATAAATTCGGCGCGGCAGCATGGCGTGATTTCGGCACTCTGCCCGTTCATCCCACTTTCTTTTATGAAATGTTCCTCAACTTCATCGGCTTTGTTGTTCTGTTTATTATGTGGAGAAAGGACTCCAACATAGGCACAGGCAGAATCGTGGGCGGATACCTCATCGCATACGGAATAATACGTGCTGCTGTCACATTCTTCCGTGCGGATGACCTGATGCTCGGCATGCTCCGCGCTCCGCACCTTGTGAGTATTCTCATGGTGCTTGCGGGGATAGGCTTCATCATCAACGGGCATTTCAGGGCTAAAAAGCTCTGATTGCCTTTACAAAAGTGAAGGGGAGCATTAAACTTAATTAGTTTTTTCACAAAGCTTTTAAGAAATTTAATTCCCCCGGAGGAACATTTCATGAGTATCAGGACAACCGTTTTTGCGGCGGCAATATTTCTTTGCGCTTCTGCCGCGTCAGCTTATGATTATCCCATATCCGGCGGCAATCCGGAAAACTACGCTCCAGTGTTTAAAAAAATTGCAGCCGGGCAGTGTGACAATATGACGGCAGAGCTCTCCCTTCTGGCCGAAAAAGAAGGCATATCACAGGATTTCTACCTCGCCCTCTGCTTTTTTGACAGCGGACAGCTTGCCAAAGGATACGCAGCAGCAGGCAGGCTTACCGCAGCGGAGGATTTTGAGGAAGTTATCTACCTGATGAGCAGGGAAGAGAAAAAAGACCTCCACTGGCCGGATGTGTATTTAAACAAAGGCATAGCCTATTACGGAACAGGCGAGCTTGAATCAGCACTCAAATATTTCCTTAAATACAAAACAACAAAAGATCCTGACCCTAATGTAGACTACCGCATTGCAGACATATACATAAACACCGGTAACCTCGAAAAAGCTGAGGCTGCCCTTGAGGATGCGCGCGTTAAGGATGACCGCTACACATACCGCAGGGGTGTGCTTGAGCTGAAAAAAGGGAACACGCAGACAGCTTTCAAGAATTTCAGAAGTGTAACCAGCGGGCCCGGAACCGAGACATACAACAACACCAATTACATGATAGCCGAAATGTGCGCTGCTCAGAAACGCTTCGGATGCGCCGAAAAGGCATACGAAGCTATGGCAGCCACCTCACCGAACTTTGCCGGACAGAAGAAGCAGGAGCTTGAGAAACAGAAAAAGCTCTTCGGCGCTGTAATCGCAGTCGGTGAGCAGTATGACACCAACGTAACCTCGGTTGATGAGGACAAGGTGGACAGCTTCTCCGAGGAAGACAGTTTCAGAACATATATATTCGCAGACTTTAAGCTGAACTTCTATAATATTCTCTATGACAGAATAGAGACCGGGCTTCTCAACTACAAATCATGGAACCACAGCGTTTCCGAATACAACGCTCAGGCTCACAAGCTGTACGCCGGATTCATCAAAAGATACGACGACTTCGAGCTTACACTCCCTTATGTCAGCTACGCCCTCACTTACATGGACGGCGAAAAATACTCAGACACCTTAACCATGGAAGCCAGAGGCACATACTTCATGAACGACTGGCGGTTTTATGTGCCTGTTTCCGTTACTTTCAGGGACTATGACATAACAACCCCCGAAGACTACAACAGGGACGGAACTGAGTACAAAGGCGGTCTGGGAGTTTCCAGAATTTTCAGCAAAGTCCACATGGCAAGCGCAGAAGGCCACCTCAGCACTGAAAACACTGACGGAAAATACAGGGAAGTTACCGCCGGAGAACTTAAATTCACATACACAGGGCAGGTTATGAAGGACACCACCCTCCAGCTTGACTACGGCACTATATATTACGACTACAAAAACGGCGGGCGGGAAGACAGATACCACAGCGCATCTGCCACTGTCTTTTACAAATTTCTTGAGAGGCACTACCTCAACTTAGGCTACAGGTTCAGCCTTAACGATTCCAACGATAATATGAACGACTATAAAAAACACGTCTTTGACATGGGCGTGAGCTATTTCTATTAAGGAGCACAGGATGAAATCAACAGTCATATTACTTACGGTCTTTCTCCTTGCGCTGCCTGTTTATGCCGCGGAAAAAGCGGGAGAGATAAAACTCGTCAACGGAAAAGTGGAAGTGCTGAAAGAGCAGCAGGTGGTGGGCAAGGCAGCCAAAGCAGGTGCGGAGTTCCTCACCGATGACCTTATCCGCACCAAAAGAAAAAGCTACGCAGAGGTTTCCTTCGTAGACGGCTCCAGCATTAAGATTTACGAAAGAAGCAGACTGAAAATCAACGGCATTGAGCGCAATAAGGAATACAACGCAAATATACAGAAAGGGCGCGTACTCTTCGACATAGCAAAGGCCGAGGATGCCAGCGGTGATTTTAAGGTTAAGACCACAACATCGATCATAGGGGTGAAAGGAACCGGATTCCGCATCGATGTTCTGCCAGAACTCACCAGAGTTACGGTTAATGAGGGCGTGGTGGAAGTCAGCAGGCTTGATGTTCCCGGACAGGCGGTACGGCTTAACCCCGGTCAGTCAGTCCTTATCAGGCAGGACAGCGAGGAGATGAACGTAACCCGCGACCAGCCGGAGACCGACATAGACTATGAGGATGAAACCGATGGATTCACTGACAGGACAGCCCTTTCTGAAACGAGAACACCTCTGGTTCAGCAGCCTAACCTTTTGCTCAGCAATTTCCAGAACGGTACAAAAGACATTGACCAGATTTACGAAAAACCGCAGGACAGGGAAAACCTTGTGAATGCTCTCACAGGAAAAATAAAAATCCACATAGATTTTGAAAACTAGCATACGCAGTTCGAGGGGGGCATTCCGCCCCCTTTTTTAATTCAGGGTAAAATTCACTGGAACTTTCCCAAATAAAGACTAATATTAAAAACATTAATACCGATATATGCATTATTGCTTATTCGGAAGGATATTTATGTTTTATGATTACGGCGGAACCTTGGCGCTGATTGCGCTCAGGACTTTATTTCTCATAGCCGGGCTGTACGGAATGCTGGCGATGTTTTCCGAGATAATCTCGCGCAGGATTATCCGGCTGAAAATATCCTCGTATGTATTCTGCGGCTTCTCCGGCTTTGCCCTGATAAGCGGACTCATGCCTTTTGAGCCTGATTTCAATTCCCTTGCGTTTGTCCTCTCCGTCAGCCTTGCCTGTCTGGCATATACCCATTATTTCGGAGTGCGCATTCCGCACCTCATCGAAACCGCCGCAGACAGTGAACTGGCTCTTATTACCACATACATCAATGATTACGCCTCGCCGTTCATCCCCAAAAAGAAGCACCTTGAGCTTAATATACCATACTGCCGTGTGGAATATGACCGTGCGGAAAGGGTGATAGCAGTGACAGGCAGCGACAGATACGATGCCAGAGAGCTTTACCGCTTTGTGGAGGATGCTGTGAGAGGTGAGTACCGTATAATCAGCCGCAGACCGCCAATGGGGAACGCCAACAGTTTCAGCCTTATACTTGAACCGAAATCAGAATTACTCCGGAAATAAATAAGCCCTCCCGCATTGATTTCAGGAGGGCTCAGTGCTTAGTTCCTTACGCTTTGCCGGCTGAGCCGAGAACGTTTAGGTTTTTATGCTTGTAAAGCTCTATGAGCTCTGTTCTTGCGGGTTTAAGATATTTTCTGGGGTCAAACTCAGTGGGGTGCTTCGCGAGAGTCTCCCTTATCATTGCTGTAAACGCCAGTCTTCCGTCACTGTCTATGTTGATTTTGCATACTGCACTTTCGGCGGCTTTTCTGAGCTGTTCCTCAGGGATTCCCACCGCACCGTCCAGCTTGCCGCCGTAGTTATTTATTATCTCCACATATTTAGGCACAACAGAGGAAGCGCCGTGAAGAACTATGGGAAAGCCGGGAAGGCGTTTTTCGCACTCCTCAAGTATATCAAAACGGAGAGGGGGCACGGATTCGCCGGGTTTGACCTTGAATTTATAGGCTCCGTGTGATGTTCCTATGGATATGGCAAGGGAGTCAACGCCTGTTCTCTTAACAAACTCCTCCACCTCGTCAGGGTTGGTGTAGTGCGATTTTTCAGAGGAGACATCATCCTCGATACCTGCCAGAACGCCGAGCTCGCCTTCAACGGTTACATCAAACTGGTGCGCATATTCCACAACCTTTTTAGTAACGGCTATGTTCTCCTCAAAGGAGTGGTGGCTGCCGTCTATCATTACTGATGAAAAACCGAAGTCCACGCAGTCCTTGCATGTTTCAAAGGTGTCGCCGTGGTCAAGGTGAAGGGCGATGGGTATTTCGCAGCCCATCTCCTTGGCGAGGGCGGTTGCACCCATGGCCATATAGCGGAGCATGGTGGCGTTCGCATATTCCCTTGCTCCTTTGGAAACCTGAAGTATCAGGGGTGATTTGGTCTGCACGCAGGCGGTGACAATCGCCTGAAGCTGCTCAAGGTTGTTGAAGTTGTAGGCGGGCACGGCGTATTTGCCGTCCATAGCTTTTTTGAACATTTCCCTTGTGTTCACAAGGCCTAATTCTCTGTAAGAAACAGCCATTTATAAAACCTCCGTTACATTATATCTGTTAAGAAAACCGCCAATCAACTATCCCCTTCAGGCGGACTTCCTCGTGGCCGGTGTGTTAAAGGAACATGCTGAGGCTCATGCGGATTTCATCCATTTTGAGCCTTATGCCGTCCCTTGAGTCTGCGGCGCAGTTAGGTACTACCATGCCGTAAAACCTGAGCCCGTAATGGGAGAACACCTTCTTTGCCCATTCCACGGCGGGCTCGCCGTGACCGCGGTTCCCCGCGCCCTGAACAAATATGAAAAACAGTTTCTGCTCCGGGCGGAACTGCGGAACTCCCGCCCTTTTCTTGAGGCAAACCCATCTGTCTATGAAGGTTTTGCAGATGCCTGAGACAGCCGCATAATAATTAGGGGAGGAGAGAATGATAAGATCAGCCTCAAGGAGCTTAGGCAGAACGGCTTTGAGGTCATCCTCGGTTTCGCAGATTCCTTCGCCTGTGCGGCAGTTTTCGCAGCCGCCGCAGTTGGAAAATTTCAGTTCCCTCAGGGCAATTACTTCGCAGTCCTCGCCACTGTATTTTTCAGCAAGCTGTTCTGAAAGCCACGCACAGTTCCCGCCTGAGCGGGGGCTTCCGTTTATTATCAAAACTTTCATTATGTTCTCCAAGTTCATATTATCCGTTTTAGGCTGAACTCTGCAACATCTTTTAACAGCAAATAATCACCTTGACGAAGAGGCGCTGTAAAAGGATAATTCGTTTATGAAAGATATGCTTAAAAAAGTAGAAGAACTCGGCATAAAAGTGATAAATCCATCGGAAAAGGGTGATTTCACCTTTGACGGCAAAAAATACGATATGCCCGCCGAAACCGTCACCGTTTGGCTTGAAACAGTGTTTGCGGATAACGCAGGCCTTGTGGGGCTCACCTGCGGTGATTTCAGAGCCGTACTGCTTAAGGGTGTTTATAAGGACTTTGTAAGGCTCATAGAAGGCGAGCCGAACATAGAGCCCGCCCGGATGGTTAAGCTGGCTGAAACTGCTGTTAATGTTGAAAAGGGGCTTGAGATCCCCGTTCGCCTCGGTGTTTTTTATTCAGGTGACGATCAGCGCTTTGTTTTCAGCGCTGAGGAGATAAAACCGGCGGATAAGCACCTGTACGACAGGCGGATTCCGCAGGTTCCCGCTGCTTTGTCCTCTGTGGAGTACACACTTTCCCAGCATGAAGGCGTATCCGAAAAAACCCTTTACGGACGCGGCATGACGGGCGGATATTTTCCCGAAACACTTTCCCCCTTTGCCCTTTCACTGGCGAAGACTGTTCCTGATCTCTTTAACCCGCTGATGATAAGCGTTAATGTTAAATCCGCAAGTCCGTCCCTCGCATGTATATGCGGCAAACCGTTTATCAACACTTCAAACATCGAAAATATCTGCACCACAGCCGGCACAACGCAGGATTATTATCTGCTTAATTATGCCCCGTGGATTTATGTTAAGAACACCAGATCTTCCTTTAAGCAGCCTAACCTGAAAATTTTTGCCATTAATGATGAAGAGATAAAAGAGGGCATTGAGGATATAAAGTCAAAAGAGATCAACAGGGAGCTCCTTTTCTCTGACGATTTTACTGAATTTTTAGCTCTCTGCGCCATGACAATGCAGCTCGTCCAGATGAAAACATGGGAGAGCCTCACCGAAGGCTTCTCCATGCTCAAGGACTTTGAAACTCTGCTGCGGTTTGCCTACCTCACGCGGGATAAATCGCTCATCGGCTCCCCGCTTGAGATGCCTCCGTTTCTTGATCCGCTTTATCCGCCCATGAAAGCGGAGATAAGCCGGAGCTTCAAATCAGCGGATTTCGACTCCCTGTTTGCCGCTCTGCCCGCTGCAAAGCGTTTTCTGCTGAGCAAGGACAAGCTCCGCAAAACCGTGCGGACTCTGCATGCATGCCTTGATCTCAGGGACAGCCTGACAGAGGCGCTTTTCAGTGTTTCAGCCAGCCTGCACAGCCTTGTTCTTTCCTTCGGCAGTGAAATGACGGAGGGGAGGCTGATCAAAAACCCCATGGATGCGTTCGCCTTTGATCTCACAGATCTGAAAAATTTCTACAACGATGAATATTACGGAAACATACCAGTCACCCTCTGGTTCAAGAAGTGGCAGGGTGAACGCAGTGCTGCACAGTTTGTACCTTACGATATTTACGAGAAAGACATAGCGGACACTGCCTCCATAGTGAAAAAGATGCTTGCCAGAAAGCAGACTGAGATTGCGTGCCTGTCATTCTGCCATAAGGACTTCGAGGGCATTGGTTATGCCCCGGTGCGCCTTGATGACAGACTGACGGATATTGCCCTTGTGCGCAATCTTCCCCCCGCTCTGCTCCCCATGCTGGACGGATGCCGCGCAGTGGTCACAGACACCGCACCGCTCTTCTCATACCTCACCGAGTACTGCATACGCACTGAAACACCGCTCTACGCCGGAGTCCGCTTTGCCGGGCTTTACAGCGGCAGAAGGATAAAACTGCACGGAGATAAAATAGAAATAAAGGATTAGGCCTGCCTATGGAAGAAAACTTCGAAAACGTTTCGGACTGTCTGCACTCACCTAAGACCCTGCATGCGCTCAGGGAAACCGAAGATGACTTCAAAGACCGCATCAAAGGGATGATAGCGGGCAATATCATAGGCGACATGCTCGGACTCACCCAGATGTCAGGTCCCGGAATGCTTCTGCCTGTGCGCCCTGTTCAGCTTAAGGGAAAGTACCAGAAGGAGATAACAGGCGGCGGCTTATACGGACTGCCCGCAGGAAGCTGGACGGATGACACCTCCATGCTGACTGCCCTCGCGGAAAGCCTCCTTGAGAAAGGGTGCGTCAGCTCGGAAAACGAACGCAGACACTACATGAAATGGTTCACAGAAGGCGAGTACACTCCCGCCGGTGAAGCATTTGACATAGGCCGCACCACACGGGAAGCCCTCACCACCGGCATCCCCCCCGCTGACCGGGAATCAAACGGAAACGGTGCGCTGATGCGCTCCTCAGTCATAACCGCTTGGTATATCAACTCCACTGACAAAAACCTCATTGATGCCTCCGGGCTCTCCTGCTCAGTTACACACGCCCACCCCATCGCCAAATTCACAAACGTTATCTATAACCTGCTTCTCAAGAAACTTATCACAGGCTTTGAACCGGAACAGGCAGTGATGATGCTGCGGGATGAGTTTGAAGGCCTTATGGACGACCTGAAAGATATTTTTCTGGAGCCTGAAGTCTACCAGACAACCCCTTACTGCGTCACCACACTTGAGACTGCCGTCTGGCTGAATATGGAGTCGGCCTCGTTTGAGGAGGCGCTTCTGAAAGCTGTGAACATAGGAGGCGATGCGGACACCATAGGCGCTGTAACAGGCGCTCTGGCAGGTGCAATTTACGGAAGCGGGGCAATACCCGGAAGATGGATGCGCCATGCTGAAAATGTCATGGGCAGGTATGAAGGGCTGAAAGCCTTTTTATAGACCGCCAGCCTTACTCTGCGTTGCTTTTCCCTGAGAGTGAAACCAGGTTGAGCTTCACGGTGAGAACGGTTCTGGTCATGTTCTCGGTAAACTCTGCATCGGGCATGCCGTAGTGGCTCATTATTATGCGGAGTGCCTTGCGCTTTTCCGCATGGCTTTCCAGAATAACCGCCTCTGCCTCACCGCACACTGACGTAAACTTCGTTGTCCATCTGCATGCGGTTTCAGCTTTGACCAGCTCATTTTTCAGAATAAGCTGAAAGAAAACCTTTGGGTTTTTCCTGAGTAAATCTATTTTGCGCCCCTCTGACGCGCAGTGGAAATAAAGCGCGTCATCCTCATAACCGTAATTCACGGTTACAAGGTAAGGGTAGGGGGCATCAGCCAGAGCAAGGTGAATCACTTCACCCTGCTTCAGCAGATTTTCCAATAATTTATAATCTTTTATCTCTCTTTCAGACCTGCGCATCCGTCAGTTCTGTCTCCTCTTCTACGCATCCTGTGATTATGCCGCATGAGCGCTTTCTGCGTTCCATGCGTTTTTCAGGCATGTTTTCCTTGCATTTCACGCATGCCCTGTCAGGATCGAATTCAATGTTTCCGCCGTCAATAACAAGCTGGTTTCCGTTCACAAGAAATCCCGCCACCTTCACTCTGGCTTTTTCAACAAGCCTGCTGAAAGTGGGGCGTGAAACGTTCATAAGCACGGCGGCTTCCTCGTGGGAGAGTCCTTCATAATCCGCGAGCCTGATTGCTTCAAACTCGTCAAGTGTGATCCCTACAGTTTTCAGCTTCTTGGCCGGAACTCCCCTCGGTTTGAAATGACAAATTTCCGGCACAACACCTATGGTGCGGGGTTTTAATGGTCTGGGCATAGTACACGTCCTCCAATGAAAAAACTAACGATGATTGCACAAATTAAAAAACGTAATAGCTGTTATTACTACCGTTTCGGTATGTAAAATCATCATTTAGCGCATTTGTCAACAATTAAATAATTAGCTTCGTAACGAGGAGCCGCTTTTATATTTAATTACGAACAACATACAGCCCAAAATATTTTTAAAAATGGCTCAGATGTCTGACCATTTACATTTACTTATGCTTTACACTGGTGCGATTCATTCCACTATCAGTTTAAAACAAGCTGAACGCCGGTTTTATATCAGGCATCAAACCTGTCAACAAAGTTACTCAAACCTTGCAAACCTCTCTGGAGAGAACCTCATCTTCCTGTCCGGCAGCGATGCTCCGTCCTTAAACCTTCCCACAGCTATGAGCATGGGAACCACTTTTCCGGTGTTTATGCCGAAGGCTTCCTTTATCTTCGCCTCATCAAACCCGTCCATAGGATGAGTGACATAGCCGTTTCCTTCTGCTGCCAGCATAAAGTTCATGGCAAAAAGCCCGGCATTCTTCGCGGCAAAAATCTTCCTCCGCTCACTCTCAGGCAGGCCGTAGAAGCCACCTGCGGTTTTCTTGACCCCTTCGGCTGCTTTCTCATCTGCGTAGCCCTTTTCCACAAGGTCACGCACCACATCATCCAGGTTCTCCTCCACTGAGTCTGTATTGCCGATAACTATCAGCACTGCGGAGGCTTCCTCGACTTTGGGCTGGTTAAAAGCGCACTCCCGCAGAACCTTTTTGCGTTCCGGCGAACGAACAACCACAACCTCCCAAGGCTGTATGTTGTAAGAAGACGGAGCGAGAGCGGCAAGCTCAAGGAGCTCCGCAATCTCTTTATCCTGCATTCTGAAGGAGGGATCGAAAAAATTAACTGATCTGCGGGTAATAATGGTCTGAATGGCTTCCATGTTTCACCTCGTCATGGAGTATTATACCATTCTGATCCGATTCAGGCACGTAAAGTTCGCTCTATTCTTTTTCTCCGGTGTAGCCCTTGCAAACAACATATATCTCAAATGAGTTTTTTCTGGTTGCCTCCGGCCTTATCACCTTCACCATGCTGAAGAATTTGCGGACATCCTTCAAAAGCTCCTGAGTGTCCTCACCCTCAAAAAGCTTGAAGCAGAAGTTGCCGTTTTTCCTCAGCACTTTCTTTGTAAATGCAAAAATTATCTTCACAAGCTCGCAGCTGTTCACATGGTCAAGAAGCTTCGCTCCGGAAGTATTAGGAGCAGCGTCAGAAAGCACTGTGTCAAACTCAGGGCATATGGAAAGCACCCTGAGCAGAACCTCATTATCCGTCAGATCGCCTAAAACAAAGTGGAAGTTCGGATGCCCCATCCCCTCAACCTGAATGAGATCCACGCCTACCACAGGCTGTTTCTTCACTGTCTCCAGCACAACCTGACTCCAGCCGCCGGGAGCACAGCCAGCGTCCAGAATGCGGCTGTTGGGATTGTAGAGCGCGTACTTCTTATTAAGCTCCATAAGTTTGTACGCCGCGCGGGATTTGTAGCCTTCCTTCTTTGCTTTCCTGTAGAAAGCGTCTTTTCTGTCATACATTTATAAATTCTCCTGCTCTCAGGCAGTTTATTCCTTGCTCACGGGAACCACATCATAATGCTCTATGTGGAAATCCTCGCTGGGGTTTACCTCTATGGTCACACTCATCATAAGTTCTATTTCGTCCAGGCTTTCCTTTTCATCGTTGAGTATCAGATCAACCACATCGGGGTGCGCCTCAACCAGTATCTTTTTGTTCTTGAAATAGGGCGCTATACGGCGGATCTCCCGCAGTATGTCGTAGCACACGGTAAGCTTTGACTTCACTATTCCGCGCCCTTCGCAATAAGGGCAGGGTTCGCTGAGCGTCCTTGTGAGGCTTTCCTGCACACGCTTTCTGGTGACTTCCACAAGTCCGAGGGGCGATATATTCACCACGGAGCATTTAGCCCTGTCCCCCTTGAGTTCTGCCTCCAGAGAGACAAGAACCTTCTCCTTGTTCTCATCCCTGCTCATGTCTATAAAATCCACTATGATTATGCCGCCGATATTGCGCAGACGAAGCTGCCACGCTATCTCTTTCGCGGCTTCGAGGTTGGTTTTGAGTATAGTCTCCTCAAAGTTGCGCTTACCCACAAAACGCCCGGTGTTCACATCGATCACTGTGAGTGCTTCCGCCTGATCGATTACGATATATCCGCCGGATTTCAGCCAGACCTTTTTGTCCAGTATGCGGTTGATTTCTATCTCTATGTTGTAGTGATCAAAAACCGGAAGCTCGTGCTCGTACAGGGCAACCTCCACATGGAGATCGGGCATATATTCCCGCAGGAAGGTCTTCATTTTCAGGTAGTCCGCCTTGTTGTCTATGATGATGCGGCTGACCTTTTCATTAACCACGTCACGGAGGATGCGGAATATAAGGTCATGATCCTCATAAACGAGTGTAGGCGCAACACTGCGGCTCATGCGCTCCTGAATCTTCGTCCAGAGGCGCAGCAGGTACTCAAGGTCGCTCTTTATCTCCTCATAGCTGCGTTCCGCGGAAACAGTGCGGGCTATGAGCCCCATACCCTTGGGTTTTATCTCTTTCAGTATCTGGCGGAGGCGTTCACGCTCCTCGTCCTGCTCTATCTTGCGGGAAACACCCACATGCTCATAGCCGGGCATAAGCACAATGTAGCGGCCGGGAACGGTGATATGCGTGGTCAGGCGGGCGCCTTTCTGCCCTATGGCTTCCTTGGCAACCTGAACTATTATCTCCTGCCCTTCGCGCAGAAGATCCTGAATGGGGGGAAATTCCTGAACGCGGCGCTCCGTTTCGAGATCGTCAAACTCGATGGAACCGTCCACGCTTTTTTCGAAGAACGCCACCTTGTCCCCGTTTTCCACATAAATATCCGCAACGGGAAGGAAGGCGGCCTTGCTTAAGCCTATATCGACAAAGGCGGACTGAATGCCCGGAAGCACCTTTACCACCCTGCCTTTGTATATGTTGCCCGCAACATTTTTGCTGTGGGCACGTTCTATGAATATCTCCGCCGTGCTTCCGTTTTCCAGCACAGCCACACGGCATTCGTTTACCGTGGAATTTATTATTATCTCTCTGGACATAAATCAGCTCACCTTAAAGCCTGATTCTGCCCTCCAGAGCCTTCAGCAGTGTTACCTCGTCCGTATGCTCAAGATTAGAGCCGATGGGGACTCCGCTTGCTATTTTCGTCACGCTAACTTCGGGAAAACGCTTCAGGAGACGGGCAATGTAAATAGCCGTGGTTTCCCCTTCCACATCAGGGTTCGTGGCCATGATGACTTCCGTCACCTCGCCGCTCTCAAGCCTTTCCATAAGGGAGGCTATGCGCAGCTCATCCGGCCCTATTCCGTCCAGCGGTGAAATCTTCCCGCCCAGAACGTGGTAAAGCCCTCTGTAGCTCCCTGTGTTTTCTATGATGAAAATATCCTTCGGTTCCTCCACAACGCATATCTGAGAGCGCACACGGTAGCGATCCTCACAGACCGAGCAGACCGGAGCCTCGGATATACCGCCGCAGACTGAGCAAAAGACGGTTTTTTCCTTAAGGTATACAATGCTTTCCGCAAGACGCTTCACGTCCTCCTGCTTCATTTTAAGCACATGGAGGGCAAGGCGTCCCGCTGTTTTCCGCCCGATTCCGGGCAGACGGGAAAGCTCATTAAGGCAGTTTTCAAATACTCTGTTCTTTATCATGCCGCAATACGGGCAACAAACGCCTTAGAACATTCCGGGTAGATTAATACCCAGATTTCCCGTTATCTTGGAAAGTTTTTCCTGCATTTTTTCCTGTGCCTTGTTCATGCCTTCATTAACGGCAGCAACAATAAGATCCTGAAGCATTTCAATGTCTTCGGGGTCCACAACCTCTTTTTCGATCTTGATGCCCAGAACCTGATTCTTTCCGTTCACCTGAACGCTTACCATGCCGCCGCCCGCTGAGGCCTCCACAACCTCCTGCGCCGCCTCGGCCTGAGCTTCCTCGATCTTTTTCTGCATCTTCTGCGCCTGCTTCATCATCATCTGAATGTTCATGCGAAATTCTCCTTATGATTCTTAAATATATATTAGATTCTGTTACTTACGTTTTTATTGCGGGTTTCTCCGCTCCGCACGGCGCAGCCCCTTCCTTGGAGTTGTTAATTACTGCGTCATCCTGAGCAAAAGAGATTCTTCGGCGGAAGCCTCAGAATGACGGAGGCGGGGATCAACCCGCGCCCTGAACTGCATATTATAAGACTAAAACAGATTTTTTCAAAGATAATAATAAAAATGTTTCACGGGAAACAATTGGAGAGGATTTCCTACCCTTTTCCCTCAAGAACGACTGCAAAGGGAGCCTTGAGCCCTTCGGGGAGCATATTGAGGATGTCGGTGGCGGTTCCTCTGTAGTTTTTTTCATCCGGCGCGGAGAGGCTGACGGAGAGGGAGAGCTTTTTGCCTATGCCCTTGAGCTCCTCCAGCGTGCGGACGAGGGCGTAGGGGCGCTCGAAAATAACCGCTGTCTGCTTGGTGTTTTTCATGTGGTTGAAAAACTTGGCGCGCTCCTGCTTATCCTTCGGCGGAAAGCCTGCAAAAAGGAAGCTCTCTGCGTAAAACCCGCTGACGGAAAGGGCGGCGGTTATGGCTGAAACCGCATTCAGCGAACGCACCTCGACACCTGCGTTTATGCACATATCCACAAAGTCATAACCGGGATCAGCTATGCAGGGTGTGCCGGCATCGGAGAAGAGAACAACTGTCCCTGCGGAGGTTACGGTTTCTATAAGCTCCTTCTTCTCCGCATCTGTGGAATGTTCGTTCAGAAGCCTGTGTTCGTACCCCCGGCAGCCGACAGCGGCAAGGAAACGCAGAGTAGTTTTGCGCTCCTCGCCTATTATGAGATCCGCATTCTTAATTTCATCAAGCACATAGGCCGGAAGCTGTGAGTAATCGCCGCTGATAGGCGAAGCAAGTATTTTCAGAACCGCCATCAGCCTATTATCTCCGCTCCGCCGAGGTATGGGCGGAGAACATCTGGCACACGCACCCGTCCGTCCGGAAGCTGATAGTTCTCCAGCACGGCGAGGAATGTTCTGCCCACTGCAAGGCCTGAGCCGTTGAGCGTGTAGACGAAATCAAGCCTTTTGTCCCCCTGCTTGCGGAAGCGTATGTTTGCCCTGCGTGCCTGAAAATCAGTGAAGCAGCTGCATGAGGATATTTCACGGTAGCAGTTCTGACCGGGCAGCCAAACCTCAATGTCATAAGTTTTCGCAGATGCAAAGCCAATATCGCCCGTGGAAAGGGTCATTACTCTGTAGTGGATTCCCAGAAGCTGGAGAATATTCTCCGCATCGCGGAGCAGAAGCTCAAGCTCATGCCATCCGTCCTCCGGCCTGACAAGCTTCACAAGCTCTACCTTGTTGAACTGGTGCTGGCGGATAAGTCCGCGCACGTCTTTTCCGTGTGAACCTGCCTCCCGGCGGAAGCAGGGTGAATATGCGCAGTGTTTTATGGGCAGGGCTGATTCATCGAGAATTTCGCCCGCATAAAGGTTTGTCACGGGTACTTCCGCAGTGGGGATAAGGTACAGACCGTCACGCTCGCACTTGAACGCGTCCTCCTCAAACTTCGGAAGCTGACCTGTTCCGGTCATGGATGCGGCATTCACAAGGAAAGGTGTCATAACCTCCGTGTAGCCCCTTGAGGACTGGGTGTCCAGCATGAAGTTGATGAGCGCTCTCTCAAGCTTCGCTCCCATGCCTGTATAAGCGGAGAAACGGGCTCCGGCAACCTTCGTGCCGCGCTCGAAATCCACAAGCTTAAGGCTTTCCGCTATGTCCCAGTGCGCCTTTGCTTCAAAATCAAGGGAAGGCTTCGCCCCCCACTCACGGTAGAGAACATTGTCCTCCTCACTTTTGCCGACAGGGAGTGAATCATCCACAAGGTTCGGCAGCGTAAGCAGCATAGCCTTCTGCTTTTCCTGAATGGCATCAAGCTCTTTGTCCATTTCGGATATGCGCTCTGATACCTGCTTCATTTCCTTCTGTGCAGCTTCAACATCGCCGCCCTGTTTCTTTATAAGCGGGAATGACTTGGAAAAGTCGTTCTTTTTCTTTTTAAGCTCTTCGACCTCAAAAATAAGCTTCTTTCTTTCATCATCCAGCCTGATCAGGGTATCAAAGTCGAACTCTGCGCCCCTTTTGGCTGTTTTTTCCCTGACCAGTTCAGGATTGGCAGTTATATATTTAATATCAATCATCTAATTATTCTCCATAGTCCCAAGATTATCGGTTATTTTCGCCAGCAGTTTTGAAAGCTTCGAAGTTATGCCCGATGAATACTTGGTGTTCGGAAACTCCCTTATGAGCGCTCTGTAATATTTTATGGCTTCCGCCTCGTAACCGTCTTTATTTCCGTAATAATCACCGAGCATTGTCAGGCTCTCAGGGTAAACATCCGTATCGGGGTAGTTTTCCACAATATACTGGAGCCTTTTAACTGCGGGGCGTTCCTTGTCGGTACGGAGATAAAACTTCGCAATGAGAAGCTCACGCCTGCCCATAAGCCCTCTGAGCTCACGTATTTTGTCCGCAAGTTCATACTCCTTCGCGTAGCCGGGGTTCTCGTTCCTCAGCTCACTGAAAATACGCAGAGCCTCCTCGGCATTTTTTATATCCCTGTCCGGTGCGCCTATCTGCCTGTAATAGCAAAGCCCAAGCCTCAGCTTAGCCCTCGGAGCATCGGACGAATAAGGATATATGCGCAGGTAAGTCTCATAACTGGGGATGGCAAGTTCATAATCCTTGGAAAGGAAATGGCTATCAGCAAGGAAAATCTGTGCATTACCCGCCAGATCCGGGTCAGCGGCGTTTCTTATGGCAGCTTCAAACTGCTCAGCCGCGTCTTTATACTTTTTGCGCTCAAAATACTGCATGCCTTTTTTCATGCTTACTTCGGCGGGAATCTCTTTCGGGGGCTGTTTGGCACAGGAAACCGCAATAATCGTTGCCGTCAGTGCTATAATAAGTTTACGCATCAGCTTTACCTCTGCTGTTTTTGTGGGAAATTTATTTTAATTATTATTATTTCTGTTTCTCAGGGAAAACTTTCCGAAAAAAAGCTTCCGCTTCAAAACCCCTAAAGCGGCTTTATGACCTCGCACACTATATCGGGGTAGCTTATCTTCTCAATGCGGCAGACATAAGGGCCGTAACCGCTTATCGATTCCGAGTCGGTGAAGAGAACTTTTCCGTCCACCTCCGGAGCCTGAAACAGCGCTCTGCCCTCCATGAGAAAGGCGAATTCCTCATTGGGCTTTTCGGCAAAGCAGATGATGTCACTTTTCTTAAATTTTTTCAAGCGTTCACGGGTGTTTTTTATCTGCGCTTTCCTCAGCGCACCGATTCTTCCGCGCACTTTCCTGCCGTCCACCCGCATGCCCATTGCGGTGGCCTTTGTGCCTTCTTCGGGATAAAAGGGGAAGAAGCCAGCGTAGTCCGGTCTGTATTCCTTTACAAAGTCCAGAAGTTCCGCAAATTCCTCATCCGTTTCACCGGGGAAGCCCACTATCATTGTGGTGCGTATAAACGCATCGGGATCGATCTCCCTTATCATGCTGAAAACACGCTTTATATCATCAGGTGTTGATTTTCTGTTCATATCCTTAAGCACACGCTTATTTATATGCTGGACGGGGATGTCGTAGTAGCTGAGGATCTTCTCTGAGTTTTTCACAAGCTTCACAAGCTCTTCCGAAACTCCGTCAGGGTTGAGGTACATTATCCTCACATAGAACCTGCCCTCTATTTTATCTATCTCACGCAGGAGTTTGCAGAGCATCGGCTTTTTGTAGATGTCTGTTCCGTATTTTGTATTATCCTGCGAAACAAGGACAAATTCCTGAACCCCCTGTTCCTTAAGGGCTGTTATCTCATTAACTATATCCTCGATGCGCCTTCCGGTGAGGCTGCCGCGGATTGACGGAATAGTGCAGTATGTACAGCGGTTGTTGCACCCCTCGGATATTTTGATGTAGGCGCTGAAAGGCACTCCGGTGAGCACGCGCGCACCGCCGTAAAGAAAGTCACGCTCCTTTTTTGCAGGCTCAACACCCTCAAGGTAGGCTATGACATCACCCATTTTGCCTACGCCAGTGTGAAAATCTATCTCAGGCAGTTCTCCCGCCACATCGTTCTTGAATCTCTCCGTCATGCAGCCGGTAACTATCAGCTTAGCTGAGGATTTTTTTACCTCTGCCGCCTCAAGAACAGCCTCCACTGCCTCGTTCACCGCAGGTTCGATAAACCCGCAGGTGTTGATGATTATCGCGTCCGCCTCGGCCATCTCAAGTGTTATCTCGTGTCCGCCCTGTTGGAGCGAACCCATGAGATACTCAAGATCAACCTTGTTTTTTGAACATCCTAAACTTATGTAAGAAATCTTCATATTGTCCTTATAATATTGTATTTTTTAATGAGAAAGCCCTTTCTGTGCTAAAAAAAGAATCAGTATCCGTTCTCCTCAAACCACTTTCTGGCCGCCACGCAGTCGCCGTCTATAGCCTTTATGAGAGTTTCGACATCGGGAAACTTCTCTTCCGGGCGGACATATTTCAGCAGCTCTATTTCCGTGTCCTTTCCGTAAATATCTCTGCTGAAATCGAATATATGTGTTTCCACCTTCATCTGATCGGGGAAGCTGAATGTGGGTCTTCTGCCGATGTTGGTGACGGATTTATAACGCTCCCCGTCAATGACCGCCATGCTGATATAGATTCCCGCTTTTGGGATCAGTTCATTTCTGAAGTCTATATTTGCGGTGGGGTAGCCCAGCTGTCTGCCCACTTTGTTGCCATCCACAACCTTTCCCTCTATGAAAAACGGACGGCCGAGGAACTCTCCGGCCTTTTCCACATTCCCCTCAAGAAGGAAGTTACGGATATTTGTGCTGGAAACTGTAACTTTTCCGCAGGTAACTTTAGGAACACGGACAGCGGTAAAGCCGTATTTACTCCCCAGAGTAACAAGCAGGCTGTAGTCGCCGCTTCTTCCTCTGCCGAAGCGGTAATCATACCCGACAATAACCACGGCCGCGCGGAATTTCTTCACCAGAAACTCCCTGACAAAGACTTCCGGGTCAATGTCCGCGAACCTGCGGCTGAACTCCAGTATGAACATTGTTTCCACACCGGCCTCCGCAAAGGCTCTGATTTTGGATTCCTCTGTCATGATCAGCTTAAGGTCAGCGCCGAAAAACTTCATAGGGTGCGGCTGAAAGGTTACAACAGCAGGCACGAGCCCCTTGGTCTGCGCTATATTGCACAGTCTGTCAGTTATGGCTTTATGCCCCAGATGGAAACCGTCAAAGTTTCCCAGAACCACAGCGTGGGGTCTTTCGGTAAAAAGCGTGTCTATATTCCGGACTACCTGCATTGCGCCAAAATATTCCAAACGGAACAGATCCGCAAGAATTTTTCAGAAATATGACCTCTTTGTATTTGGCAGGCTAAACTAAACTGCACATTTGCCGAAAAAACGTGTATAGGTATGTTTGGTATTTTAGAAGTATAATTGTATTAACACTATCATTCGGCGGGTATATATGTTCCTTTCAAAAAAACACACAGTTTATGTCAAGAACAGGGATATAAGCTTTGAAGTCAAATCCGGCAAAAACCTTTTTGCTGCGCTGGAGGAGAACGGAATAAAGATTTCAAGCCTTTGCAGCGGCAACGGACAATGCGGCAAATGCAAAGTGAGGATAGAGAGCAAGAATATCAACAAACCCACACGCCTTGAACGGAGATCCCTCTCCGAACTCAGCATAAGCATGGGAATACGCCTTGCGTGTGAGTACGCTGTGAAAAGTGACATAGTAATAGACACGGACGAGCTGGCGAGAAGGGCAAACGAAGACCCGTGCGTTCTTTCCGTGCAGACACTTGCCACAATAGAATCAGTTTCGGGCGATGACGATGTTTACGGTGCAGACGATCTGCCGCCCATGCCTGAGCAAATGCAGGAAGAAAGCGCAGGGGAAACCGGACCCGAACCTGAAGAGGAAGAAGCCCAGGAAGAGCCGGAGCAGGACGAAAACGAGTTTAAATCAGTGCTGACCGGGGGCATGTTCCGCCCGCAGGAAGAGCCAGAATACGAAGAAGCAGAGGAAGAAGAAGAGGAACCCGAAGAAGAACCGGAAGAGGAGAGGGAGCCTGTCATAGTGAAATACACCGAGCCCGAACCTGAACCGGAGGAAATTCCGGAGGAGGAGAGGGATGTGGATTACAGCACCGACGGCATACTCCTCATTCAGGCGCCTAGAGGGATTACTTATTTTCATTATTCCGCAGGGATAGGCGGCATCTCCGCCAAGGATTTCATAGAGACTGACAGAACTCTGGCTGATCTTCTGCGCTGCGGCGAACTCAAACAGTTTCTGGATGCAAGCCTCCGCTACAGCGGATATGAAAGGGCTATACTTATCCTCAGTGAAAAACACTTTGAAGGCGAGAACGTTTTCGGGCTGATAAACTACTGCTCCTTTACGGACAACGGCCTGTTCTGCGAAGTGATACAGCCTTCCGGCTCACCGAAGGATATTCTCAAGTTCTTCCGCTTCCTTAACCAGACATCAGGGCGTAAGATGATAATACCCCTTGATGCGTTAGAGAAAATTTACTTTTTCAACAGCGGCACAATCATGGGGATAGACGCTTCCCTCAGGAGCGATTTCCTTTTTGAGCATATAAAAACAGGGGGGAAAAACCCTGTCACTAAAATATCAGACGATCTCATGAGCTATGAGAAGAAAAACCCTGATCTTCCGCCGGATGCAGTTTCCCTGTCCGTGCTGTTTAAAACCGCCGCTCTGCTTTACAGCAAGGGGCTGCTTTCCAGACAGTTCAGGCTGGCAGACAAGATGTCCCTCGTGGGGGACGGTCTTGAGGGAGGCCATCACATACGCCTCATAGCAAAGTTCTCCGGCCAGTCATTCAAAATAGACTCAGGCCACGGAATCCTGATACCGCAGGCAGCCTTTGATGATCTCTTCGTGTTGCGTAATTTCATACACTCTGCCATAAAATATGCTGAGAAGCGCTGCGGCAAGCCGGACACTGTGATATTTTACTCCCTGTTTCCGGTGAAGGAGCTGGCGGACAGCATGATCACCCTTGAGATGGTTCCCAAGCGGTATCACGAGGTGATACGCACATTCTCCGAGGATCCGACTCTTTTTGCCATTAATTTTTTCCACAAATCAACAGTTCTTTCATACATTGAAAGCACACTTAAGATGGGTGAGGATATTTCTCTGGATGATGAAATCTTTGAAGGAATATTCGAGAAGGTCAAGGCAGAATTTGAAGAAGAAGGATAAAGAAAAAGCCCCTGACCTTACGAAAGGAAAGGGGCTTGGTTTATATACGGTTTTAAAGTATTAATCTTTCATCGCTATGACTGTGTTCACGGCTTCCATGAGCTCCGCCGCGCGCACAGGCTTGTTCAGGTAGATAACCACGCCGCCGTCTGTGGCTTTCTTGTATGTCTTAAACGAGCCGAATGCGGTGATCATTATTGCTTTTGCGTTTTTATCTATCTGCTTGAGCCGCTCCAGAAATGCGAGCCCGTCCATTTCGGGCATGCGGAGGTCGGTCACCACTATGTCAAATTTATCCTCTTTGAGGAGCTCAATGGCCTTAAACGCGTCCTCGGCGGTGCTTACCTTATAGTTTTCCATCTCAAGCACTTCCGCATAGCCTATGCGTGTGTGCTCTTCATCGTCCACGACAAGAATTTTAATATCTTTCATGCTTTATCTCTCGTCATCGTATTTTATTATCTCACCGTACTGGTAAAGGGGGAACACTGTTGAGATAGCGCTCTTGTAGAGAAGCTGCTGCCTGCCTTCAAAGGATGTGAGTATTGTGTAGTTATCAAACCCTATGAGGGAGCCTCTTATCTTAACACCGTTGGTGAGGAAGCTTATTATAGGAGACTTTGACTTACGCACTTCGTTCAGGAAAATATCCTGCATAGGCGGGCGCGTATGTCTTGGGTGCTTGCCCTGATGGGTGTGGTAGTAAATCTTGCTGATAAAGTCAATATCCACTACCGTCTTGGCGGAGGCAACCGTTGCAATATCCCTCTTAGAAAGCAGAATCTTTATATCAGCATCGTCTATTATGAAGTGATACTGATCGAAATCCACAATCTTTCCCCTGAAGCGTTCCTTGTTGCGCATAATGAACATCAATGGAACGTTCTTATTCCTCGCATTGTGCATGAACACAAATTCAATCTGGGCATAAATAGACATTTTCCCTGCCTTCTAAACTCAAAGAGTAATAATATATCCCGTTTTCGGGCTTTATCGTTAATATACCAACACAAATCAATAATGTCAAAAATGTGTTGAACAAGCGTGATCTGCTTGGGAATAATCATATAGATATAAACATTAGACGGATATTTCAACAATAATAATTCATTTTACTGTATAATGTGTAAAAATGATCAGTAATTTACCACATAAGTTTTCAACACCGAAAACCTTAACAGACAAGGCTAAATATCACTTGTAAACAGTTTCAAGATACCCTATTATTACTTACTATTAAAATTACATTAATATATAAAGCAGGGGAGTCCATGAGGTTTAAAGTTGTCAGGGACGATATTTTCCCTTTCGTCCAGTATGCAAACAGCTACACCAGCCCGAAGAACCTGAATACGGTACTTCAGAATATTCTGATCGAAGCTGAAAGCGATACAGTAACCCTTCGTTCAACTAACATGCAGATCGGTTTTTCAGGCTCGCTCAAAGCAGCGGTAGAGGAGATAGGCTCCGCCACCGTCTCAGGCAAAAAACTGATGGATATTCTTAAGGAGCTTCCCGAAGGTGCCGTTGTCGATTTTTATCATGACGGTTCCAAGCTCAATATAAAATCGGGCAAGTCAAGCTTCCGTCTTTCCACCATAAGCCCTGAAATGTTCCCCACCATGTCCGAGATCACTCCGGAATATTTCATCAAGGTGAAGAGTGAGACTTTGCAGACCCTCCTCAAGAGGACGGCTTTCTGTATCTCAAACGATTCATCCAAGATAGAATACACGGGAGCACATTTCAGTGTTTACGGCAACAGGCTTGAGATTTCCTCCGCTGATTTCCAGAGGATAGCCACATCAAAGGCAGGCTTTGAAGAGGAATTTTCAGACGAGTTCACCATAAACATTCCCAAAAAGACGATTATGGAGCTCATGAAGATCCTTGACATAAACGAGTTTGTTGATGTCGAGACTGACAAGAAGCAGGTTCTTTTCAAGGTCGGGGACATAATCATCTACTCAAAGCTCATTGAAAAGTACATCAAAAGCATTACCAAACTCTTTGAGGTTGAATACCCGATTAAGGCTAAAATAAACACCAAAGCATTTGTTGAGGTTGTAAGAAGGGTATCCGCCATCACCAGCGAAATAACCCACGGTGTTGTTCTCTCCTTCAACAACGGCCACCTCTCGGTAAACAGCCTTGAAACCGAATACGGTCAGGGGCATGAGACTATGGATGACATAATCTACAACGGCGAGGACATGGACATCATCTTCAACGCCCGTCACATGCTTGAGATAGTTACTAACATACATTCCGAGTATTTCTCACTTGAAATGCAGGGAAGAAGAAGTCCGGCTGTTATCCTTCCTGAGGATGAGTCGTACAAATATCTGGTGGTTCCAATATCCATCGATAAGTTCTGATGCTGATAGAGAGTATCCGTTTACAGAATTTCAGATGCCATGCCGACTCAAAATTCACTTTTGACAAGGCGACATTCATAGAGGGCGAAAACGGCTCCGGCAAAACAAGCATTGTCGAAGCCGTTTATCTTCTCCTCAACCTCAAAAGCTTCAAGGAACCTTCACCCAAAAGCGTAACCTCATTCGGTAAGGAATTTCTGCGCATCGAGGCCGGTTATTCCTCGGCTGAGGAATCAGGCAGCATGATCTATTTTTTTGATGAGGCAAGGACTCTGAAAAAAAACGGTGTCTGTGTTCTGGATATTCCCGATTATCTAACCTCAAATCCTGTCTTCTGCTATTCGCCCGATACAAGCACCATCCTTGCGAAGGACCAGAAGGTGAGGCGGAACTACATTGACCGCCTGTGCTTCTACCGCGAGAGGGCCCATATTTTCGACCTCAGGTATATGAACAGACTCGTTGCCCAGAAAACCGCTGAGCTCCAGAAGCAGAGACCGGATAAAAACTACATCGAAACCGTTAACGAAAAACTCATAGAAGTCTGTGATAAAATATCTCTGAGGCGTAAGGCCGCAGCGGACATGATAAACGCAAGGCTCAGGAACATGTATGCTGATTTCGGCGGCGGTGATGAATTTTTCAGCCTTGATTATGTCACTAACGTTAAGGACAGGGAAATCATCGGCAAAGAGGCTGCATCGGGGAAGTGTCTCTACGGTGTGCACAGGGACAGGTTTTACAGCAGGAACACAGGGCGGATTTATGACAAATTTTCATCCTACGGTCAGAAAAAAACATTTGAGCTTCTTGTTCTAGCGGCAATTTTATTAGATGTTGAAGAAATGCTCAAAACTGATATAATAACCCTTTTAGATGATTTCGAAGCAGGATTGGATGAAAAACGTTCGGCTGCCTTCTTTGCCATATTCTCAGGCGAAAGGCAGGTTATTATGACAGGGGTAAAAAACCGTATATTTGATGATATACGAACAATAAGGCTGTGACCTGAAATCACGCGCCTTTTGATACATTGCGGGCAGTGCGCCCGTTTTTGCGGTTTTTGCCGCAGGTTTTTTGAAATAAATAGTCAGGTGAGCAATGCAGAATAATTACAGTGAAGACAGTATTAAGGTTCTGGAAGGGCTGGAAGCGGTCAGACAGAGACCGGGTATGTATATAGGCTCCACCGGTTCAAGGGGTCTCCATCACCTTGTTTACGAGGTTGTGGACAACTCCATCGATGAAGCCATGGCAGGCTACTGCGATACTATTACCGTCACACTGCATGTAGACGGCTCGGTTACTGTTGAAGACAACGGCAGGGGTATTCCGGTCGGTATACACCCTAAAGTGGGCAAACCCACAGTGGAAGTGGTTATGACAACTCTCCACGCGGGCGGCAAGTTCGACTCAGGTTCTTATTATGCCTCCGGCGGTCTTCACGGTGTGGGTGTTTCAGTAGTGAACGCACTCAGTGAATACCTCGAAGTCACCGTAAGGCGTGACGGCGGCACATTCTACCAGAAATACGAGATCGGCAAACCCGCCTGCGAGTTCGGCCGTATCGGAAACTCCGAAAGAACAGGGACTACAGTTACCTTCAAACCGGATATTAAAATTTTCGAAACCACCGAATACTCCTTTGACATCCTTTCCAGAAGGCTCAGAGAACTTGCATACCTTAACAGCGGAATCAAAATCAAAATCATAGACGAGCGTTTTGATCAGGAACAGGACTACCACGCGGAAGGCGGGATAGTCAGCTACCTTAAGTATCTGAACAAAAACAAGATAATGGTTCTGGAAGAGCCCATGTACTTCAAGGGCGAGTATGAAGGAATAACCGCAGAAGTAGCAATAACATACAACGATACATACAACGAAAGCATATACTCCTTCGTAAACAACATACACACGGAAGAGGGCGGAACCCATGAATCCGGTTTTAAATCCGGCTATACAAAGGTTTTCAACAGCTTCATATCCAAGCAGAATATCTCGAAAGAGAAGGAAAGCCTTACAGGGGATGATGTCCGTGAAGGGATGAGTGCCATTATCTCAGTGCGCATAAATGAACCTGTTTTCGAAGGGCAGACCAAAACAAAGCTTGGTTCATCCGCGGCTAAAACCGCTGTGGAATCAATCCTTGCAGGCAGCCTCGGCGACTATTTTGAGGAAAACCCCTCTGTAGTCAAAAAGATATACGAAAAAGCGCTTCAGGCTTTCCGCGCCAGGGAAGCAGCGAGAAAGGCGAAGGAACTTACACGCCGTAAGAACGCACTTGAGATCTCGACCCTCCCCGGAAAACTGGCGGATTGTCAGGAAAAAGACCCTCAGCACTCGGAGCTTTTCATAGTGGAAGGGGACTCTGCGGGCGGTTCAGCAAAACAGGGGCGTGACAGACGTCATCAGGCGATACTTCCTCTTAAGGGTAAAATCCTTAACGTTGAGAAGGCGCGCTATGACAAGCTCCTCTCAAACAACGAGATAAGGACGATAATAACAGCCCTCGGAACCAGTATAGGCAAGGATGACTTCAATGTTGAGAAGCTCCGTTACCACAAAATTATAATCATGACGGATGCCGATGTTGACGGCGCGCATATCTCCACACTGCTGCTCACTTTCTTCTTCCGCCATATGAAAGAGATAATAGAGCGCGGCTATCTTTATATCGCAAGCCCGCCACTCTATAAGGTGAAAAAGGGCAAGAACGAGCGCTACATCCAGAACGAAGAGGTCATGGCGGATTTCCTCCTTGATCTCGGTCTTGAGGATGTTGAGATAGAAAATGTCGAGAAGCACAGATACAAAGAGCTCCTGCTTAACCTCGGCAAGCTGAACAAGATGATCATCAAGTACGTCAAAAAAGGCTACACGAGAGAGCTTATCAAGTTCATGGCAATGTACCCGAACCTTGTTCCTCAGAACCTTGCGGACAAGGCTTTTGTTGATGAGTTCTATCAGGTGCTCAAAGACAGGGAGCTTCTCAAAGGCTACGTGAACACTGAAATCAACTATAACGAGGAATTCAGCAGATATAACATCAAGCTGGAGACATCGACACAGACTTATAAAATCAATACAGACCTCATCGGCTCGCCTGAGTTCAAAGAGCTGAGAAGGCTGGGCGTATACCTTAAGGAACTTGGGGATGCACCTCACAAAATCAGGCTGGGGGATGAACTCAGCACCTTCACATCCCTTACGGATCTTCTCTCCTTTGTCGAGGAGAGGGGTAAAAAAGGTCTTGGTATTCAGCGTTACAAAGGTCTCGGTGAAATGAACCCTGAACAGCTCTGGGAAACCACTGTGGACCCTGAAAGAAGAACCCTATACAAAGTCACAATCGAGGATGCGGAAGCAGCGGATGAGCTCTTCAGCCTCCTGATGGGTGATGTGGTTCTTCCGAGGCGTGAGTTTATCGAAACAAACGCGCTCAACGTAAGAAATCTGGACGTTTAGGTGAATGATGGAAAATAAAGGAATTATCAATCTTAATATTGAAGACTCCCTCAAGGACAGCTACCTCGACTACGCCATGAGCGTTATTGTCGGCCGTGCGCTGCCCGATGTCCGGGACGGTCTGAAACCCGTTCACAGACGTGCCCTTTTCGCCATGCACGAAATGGGGGTTTACTATAATAAGCCCTATAAAAAATCAGCCCGTATCGTGGGTGATGTTATAGGTAAGTACCACCCACACGGTGACTCTGCTGTTTATGACACAGTTGTACGTATGGCGCAGGACTTCTCACTCCGCTATCCCCTTGTGGACGGTCAGGGTAACTTCGGCTCCATAGACGGCGACCGCGCTGCGGCGATGAGGTATACCGAGGTAAGGCTTTCTAAAATAAGCGATGAGTTTGTCAGTGACCTTGATAAGGATACTGTGGATTTCACAGACAACTATGACGGCTCAATGCAGGAACCCACTGTTTTCCCCACAAGGATTCCCAACCTCCTTGTGAACGGAACAAGCGGTATCGCAGTAGGCATGGCGACCAATATTCCGCCCCACAACCTTAATGAGGCTGTGGACGCGCTTATGCTTATGATAGACAACCCTGAATACACCGAGGAAGATATTTTCTCCGTGATAAAAGGGCCCGACTTCCCCACCGCAGGAATGATCCTCGGCAGGGAGGACATATACAAGGCTTACAGAACAGGCAGAGGCTCCATAACAATAAGAGCCAAAACCCACATAGAAGAGACCAAAACCGGCAGAGAGGTGATAGTTGTCGATGAGCTGCCTTATCAGGTGAATAAGGCTCTTCTCATTGAGAAAATAGCCGAGCTTGTGCGTGATAAGATTATCACCGGTATTTCTGATCTCCGTGATGAGTCCGACCGTGAGGGAATCCGCGTGGTTATCGAGCTCAAACGTGAGCAGATGCCTGATGTGCTCCTCAACCAGCTCTACAAGTTCACTCAGATGCAGACTACCTTCGGAATGAACATGGTTGCCATCGTTGACGGCAGACCCCAGACCCTCACCCTCCAGAAAATACTGGAAGCCTTCATTGATCACAGGGTTGTTGTTGTTACCCGCAGAACCCGTTATCTTCTTGATAAGGCAGAGAAGCGCCTCCATATTCTGGAAGGTCTCATAAAGGCTGTGGAAAATATTGATGAAGTGATCAGGCTGATCAAAACATCAAAAGACACTCCCGAAGCCAAAATGAAACTGAAAGAAGCCTTCGCTTTCAGTGATGTTCAGAGTCAGGCCATTCTTGAAATGAGGCTGAGCAAGCTTACTGGTCTTGAGATCGAGAAGCTTCAGGGCGAGTATGAAGACACACTTAAAGACATCGAATACTACAAAAGCATTCTCGGTAACAGAAGCATCATGATGGGCGTTATCCGCGATGAGCTTACAGAAGTTAAAGATAAATACGGTGATGAAAGAAGAACCGAAATAGTGGCAGCCGCTGGCGAGTTCAATATGGAAGACCTTATCCCCGACAGCGAGACAGTGGTCACCATTACCCACAACGGCTACATAAAACGCACCCTCCTTGACAATTTCGTCGCACAGAAACGCGGCGGAAAAGGGAAAAGCGGCGCAAAAAGCAAAGGGGACGACTTCGCCGAAAGGATGCTTGTCACCACTAACCACGCCAAAGTATTCTTCTTCACTAACACAGGAAAAATCCACTTCCTCAAGGTGTATGACATACCGGAAGGCGCAAGGGACACCAAAGGCAGACATCTCAGCAACCTGCTCACCTTTGAAAAGGATGAGAACCTCGCCTCTGTTGTCACTCTCAGTGAGGCTGATAACGAGAAATACCTTTTCATGTCCACTAAGCAGGGTGTGGTTAAGAAAACCCCCGTTATGGACTTCAAAAGCGGCAGAAGCGGCATGATAGCCCTTAAGCTTCGTGAAGGCGATGAGATTATGGCCGCAGATGTCACCACTGACAATGACAGTATTTTCCTTGCCACCAGAAACGGCAAAACCATACAGTTCAGCTCACTCGATGTACGCGCAATGGGCAGGGCGGCAACAGGTGTCAGAGGAATATCCCTTGAGGATGAGGACGAAGTGGTTTCCATGGAAGTTCTCACGGGGCACCCCTATATCCTTAACGTAACCGAATGCGGCTACGGCAAATGTTCTCTGGTTGCGGACTACAGGCTCCAGACCAGAGGCGGCAAAGGGGTTAAACTCTGCAAAGTCAGCCCGAAAACAGGCCTTGTCTGCGGAGCGAAACAGGTTAACGAAGAGGATGATGTTATGCTGATTACCAAAGGCGGCAAAATAATCAGGCTCTCTGTTAAGGAAATACCTGTTATGGGCAGGGACACGCAGGGAGTTAAGCTCATGTCCACTGATGAGGACAGGATAATCTCCTTCGCCATAGTCAAAGAGGATGACGCAGAGGAAGAATAGAAGCAGTTTAGCTGAAAAGCTTTTCTTTAACCGGTAAGAATAGGTTTTCTCAGACTGTTCAAAGAAAGGATGTTCAGTTTTTTGAAGGGTTCGGGGAACTTTTTTTCGTTAAAAAATTTCCTGAAATGTTTTGTATAGAAAGTCTTTTAAAAACCACAATGCCGACAACCGGAGAACTGCATTAAGTAGTTCCGCCATGGGCAGCGAAGCCGTGTTTATCACGGCGCGAGCGTGTGTAAAAATTTCCAAAGATGGCAAATTTTTGCTATAAAGTATAGGAGTTAAATATGCCGACGAAGATTGACGGGAAAGAGCTGGCACAGAAGATCAGAAACGGTCTGAAAGAGAAGGCCGCAGAGTACAAAGACAAAACCGGACGTGTGCCCGGTCTTGCCGTTATCCTTGTGGGTGAAGACCCTGCAAGTCAGGTTTATGTCCGCATGAAGAACAAGGCCTGTGAGGAAGCAGGCTTTAAATCCATAGTGGACAGGATGCCCGATACCACTTCCACGGAAGAGCTTCTTGCCCGTGTGGATCAGTATAACAATGATGCCTCAATAAACGGGATTCTTGTTCAGCTTCCTCTGCCTAAGCAGATTGACGAAAAGAAAGTTCTGTACGCCATCAGGCCTGAGAAGGATGTTGACGGCTTTCACCCTGTAAACGTTGGTCTTCTTAACATAGGCGAGGATGCCCTTGCTCCCTGCACTCCTGCGGGTGTTATGGTTATGTTTGAGGAATACGGCATAGAGCTGAGCGGTAAGAATGTTGCGGTTCTGGGCAGAAGCAACATAGTGGGCAAACCTATGGCTGCACTGCTTATTAAGGCTAACGCCACCGTTACGGTGTGCCACTCCCGCACAAAAAATATTAAAGAGATCTGCCGCAGGTCAGATATAATAGTGGCTGCTATCGGCAAGGCAAACTTTGTCACTGCTGATATGGTCAGTGACGGAGCGGTCATAATAGATGTCGGCATAAACAGGGTCGAGGATAAGCTTGTGGGGGATGTGGATTATGATGCCGTTTACAGCAAGGCCTCATATATCACACCCGTACCCGGCGGAGTAGGACCCATGACTATAGCCATGCTTCTCAGCAACACACTGAAAGCGTTTGAGAAAACACTTTAATACGGTAAATGCGGAATGGATACGATAGTTGCACCTATAACTCCCGTCATCCGTTCCGCCGTCACTGTTCTGCGCATTTCCGGTGCTGACAGCCTCAGGGCTCTGGCGCTCCTGAAAAAGCAGGGCGGCGGCACTTTCTCCTCTTTGGAACCACGCATGGTTTACCACGCGCTGTATGATGACGGCAGTGTGCGGGACGATGTTGTCTTCTGGTATTTCAAATCTCCAAATTCATATACAGGCGAGGATGTTCTGGAAATATCATTCCACGGAAACCCGCTGATAGTCAGAAGTGCCGTAAGCTCCTTCATGTCGCTGGGAATAAGGTTCGCAGAACCCGGTGAGTTTACCCGCAGGGCATTTATAAACGGCAAAATGGATCTTTCGCAGGCTGAGGCTGTGGAGGAGATGATCTCTGCCAAGTCAGAAGCCGGACTGTTTTATTCATATAACCAGCTTAAGGGCGGTCTGAAAACGCAGATTCAGAACCTGAAGACTCTGTATGTTGATGTGCTGACTGTTGTTGAGGCATATATAGATTTTCCGGAGGAAGACCTCTCGGACAGGGAACTGCACTACATTACAACCAAGTATGAGCGTATAGAAGCGGAACTGAAAGAGCTTGTTAAAAGCTACTCAACGCTGAAAGCTGTGAACGATGCTGTGTATGTGTCCATTGCGGGCCGGCCTAATGTTGGCAAATCATCCATCCTCAACTGTCTGCTGAAAGAGAACAGGGCGATAGTCTCCGATATTCCGGGCACAACGAGGGATTTCATAGATGCGGATATGACTCTGGCTGGCCACCCGGTTAAAATTGTTGATACCGCAGGTATCCGCCGCACGGATGACTATGTGGAAAAGGCAGGGATAGAGCGTTCCCTTGAACGTGTGGAAAACTCGCACATAGTCATAGTTGTTCTGGATCTTTCCGCACCAATGACGGAAGAGGACAAACTTGTGCTGCGCAAAACTGCGGATTCAAAACGTATAGTTATCGGCAATAAGGCAGATATTAAAAGATACAGTCATATGACTGATATAGATATTTCGGTGAAAACGGGCATGAACGTCCATGAGTTTATGAATATTCTTGAAAACCTCATCTCCCAAGAGGATTCACAGATTCATGAGCATGCCATAGCAGTTAATGAGAGACAGAAGAACGGTTTTCAGCGGATGCTGGCCTCCCTTGAGGAGATAAGGATAATGGGGTGTGATGACCTCGATGCCCTTTCGTTCGAACTGCGTGACAGTCTGAACATCCTCTCCGAGATTACGGGCGAAACTTACACTGAGGAGATATTGTCGAATATTTTCAACAGCTTCTGCATCGGGAAATGATGTGTAATTGTGGAAAACCCGGCTGTTTCACGTGAAACAAATGTATTTTTAGGGCGAGTTGTTAAGGGTTTAGGAAATCTTCGTTCCTGAGTCTGAATTTTCAAGAGAATGTTATTAATCAAACAGGTGAGAAATGCTTGTTTATGACAAGTTTTACGATGTGATTGTGGTCGGAGCCGGACACGCCGGATGCGAAGCAGCGCTTGCCGCTGCACGTATGGGTGCGTCTGCGGCTCTTTTTACCATCAATGTTGACAATGTTGCGCATATGAGCTGTAACCCGGCAATCGGCGGCCTTGCAAAAGGTAATATCGTTAAAGATATTGACGCTCTCGGTGGCGAAATGGGGCGGAATATAGACGAAACCGGAATCCAGTTCCGTGTTCTCAACATGAAGAAGGGCCCCGCTGTACGCAGCAGCAGGGCACAGGCAGATAAGGATCTCTACAAGCAGCGCATGCAGCGTGTGATAATGGAACAGTCCGGGCTTGACCTTAAGCAGGGGATGGTTGAAGGCTTATCAATAGAGAACGGTGAGATCAAAGGGATAATCGCTGATACCGGAATGCTCTACAGAGCAAAGAAGGTTGTCCTGTGCACCGGAACCTTCCTCAAAGGGCTTATCCATATCGGCGACTGTAACTACCCCGCAGGACGAATGAACGAATTTGCATCTGTAGGCATGTCAGACTCACTCACAAAAGCCGGATTCAGGCTTGAACGCCTTAAAACAGGGACACCCGCACGACTTGATGTAAATACCATAGATTTCTCAAAGTTGGATACTCAGCACGGTGATGACTTTGCCAAGCCGTTCTCCTTTGAGACGAAAGAGATAACGCTTCCGCAGCTTCCCTGCTATGTAACTTATACAAACGAAAAGACCCATCAGATTATCAGAGACAACCTTCACCGTTCGCCCCTCTACGGCGGGGTGATAAAAGGCATAGGGCCCAGATACTGTCCGTCCATAGAGGACAAGGTTAAAAAGTTTCCTGAAAAAACCAGACACCAGATTTTTCTTGAACCGGAAGGGCTCAATTCGAGGGAATATTACGCCAACGGTTTTTCATCATCTCTCCCTATAGATGTGCAGATAGCTATGTACAGGTCTGTGGAGGGATTGGAGAATGTTGAATTTGTCCGTCCGGCATATGCTATTGAGTATGATTTTGTTCAGCCTACAGGGCTTTTCTCCACAATGGAGACTAAGCTTGTAAAAGGGCTCTACTTTGCAGGGCAGCTTAACGGAACCAGCGGGTATGAAGAGGCAGCAGCACAGGGGCTGATCGCCGGAATAAATGCCGCGCTTGCGCTGAACGGCAGTGAGCCTTTCATCGTGGGGCGTGAGCAGAGCTACATAGGCGTGATGATTGATGATCTGGTCAATAAGGGTGTGGATGAACCCTACCGCATGTTTACCTCAAGGGCAGAGTACAGGCTCCAGCTTCGTGAGGACAACGCTGAATACAGGCTTTCTGACAAAGGATTCGAGCTTGGACTGATCAGTAAAACCCGCTATGAGCGCTTCTGCACTGAAAGGCTTGCTAAAGAGGAAGAACTCACTCGTCTGAAAAACATCAGGATCACCCCCTCCGCAGAAGTGCTTAATGTTCTGGCAGAATATGGCGGCGTGCTGAAAAACCCTGTGAGCGCGTTTGAACTGCTTAAAAGACCTGAGTTTGATTACTCCACAATAGAAAAGCTCTGCGGAAGCAGCGTCAATGAGCGTGTGAGTGAGCAGGTTGAGATAAATGCTAAGTATGAAGGATATATACAGCGGCAGGAAACCGAGATTGAAAAATTCCGCAGGACGGAATCAGTCAGAATTCCTGACACTATAGACTACACATCAATCATCGGTTTGCGCAGAGAGTATATAGACAAGCTCAGCTCAATCCGCCCCGCTACACTTGGTCAGGCGGCGAGGATTCAGGGAATGACCCCTGCGGCGGTTGCTCTTCTCCATGTACACATCAGTAAAATTTGGAAAAGCGGCGGAAATGATGCTGAATAGTTATATAAATATTACTGATGAGCAGTCGGCAAAGCTTGAGAAGTTTTACGAACTTCATATGAGTGCCGGGCTTAATCTCACTGCCATTAAGGATAAGGATGAGTTTTACCTCAAACATTATCTGGACAGTGTTTATATCTTTTCCCTGAAAAATGTTTTACGTGAAACAATGGCGGACATCGGCAGCGGGGGCGGCTTTCCGGGGATTGTGACGGCAATTTTTTATCCTGAAGTGAGGATAACACTTGTGGAGAGCATAGCAAAAAAATGCAGATTTCTTGAACATGCTGCTTCGGAATTGGGTCTGAGTAATATTACTGTTATGAACTGCCGTGCCGAAGCTGTGCAGGGACAGTTTGACCTTATCACCGCTAGGGGTGTAGCCAAGGTGCAGGAAATCCTTAAATGGACAAAGAGCCTTGCCCGCAAAGACACTTTATGGCTATTATACAAGGGCGAAAGAGTTGAAGAAGAGATAAAGCAGGCGGAAAACCTGCTGAAAAAATATAAGTTGGGGTTTGAAAATGTCAGGGTTGAAGAACCATTTACGAGGACTTACACTATTATCGGCAGCAGTGGCTGTTTTACTGACGGTGTCCTGCGCTGCGCGTCCTCAGATGTCGGTTCCCGTTGAACCGTTCTCGGAAACTTTTTACGCAACCAAAGACCTTAATTTCAGAGATCTTGAAAAGCTTCAGACAATAAACAGCAACGCACCGCTTGAGAAGTCTGCGGCTGCGGGTCTGATAATGGGCAGACACTACATACGCAAGAACCAGTTTGATAAAGGGGTTAAGTTCCTTGAGCGCAATTACCGTGAGACATACCTCAGCAGATACATGCGCTTTTCAGGCATGCTCTGGCTGTTTGATGCTTATATCAAAACAGGGAAAGAGGACAAGGCGCTGGAATATTACACAATGATCAGCAACAGAAAGGATGAGGAACCTTTTCCTTCCATAATCAGGTCGTACTGTACTGCCGAAGGAATACGGGCAGGGGATGACCCCTTTGCCGACTGTGTGGACAGCAGGCTGAAACCTGTCCCCGCAGATAAGAAGGTTAAGGAACCGTCAGCCGAGACAAAAACAGAGGCTAAAGAGCCTGATCCCGCTCCGGCTCCAGAGATAATAAAGGAAGAAGCAAGGGCGAATAAGGT